>DATDGH010000157.1:0-10866 GCA_036522215.1 Candidatus Angelobacter sp.
AATCACATTGGTGGAGAACCTGGATTTTTGGCCAACCCTGAAGCCAATCGGGCAATTGATTCATTTTGGAGTTGAGTCATTTAACCGAGCAAGCAACGACTAAAAGACTGATTTCATCGTCTGGGATATCAGCGAACTCACTCAGGAAGTGGATCACCCTTGCGGCCCAGTAGCGCGGTTTATTTTTAGAAGGGAATTTGTTGTTGATCGAGCAGGCCATCTGACGCCCCCTACAATCAAGAGACGGCGCAGGATCACAAGAATTACCCAACTACCAAATTTCCCAATTACCCAATGGTCTCAGTTGGGCTTTTCTTTCTTCTTGCCTCCCAGGATCCGTTCGTCGATCCGCTTCCGTCCGCGAAAGCCTTCTTCCAGGCCGTGCCAGTATTCGATTTTTTCTTCGCCCAGTTTCCAGCACAGTAAGACGATCTGGTCATGGACTACGCACGGGAAATCCAGCAGCCCCGTGTCCAGGTCTTTCACCTGCACGCCGATGGATTCGATCTCGGCCAGCGCGTCTTTTGTTCCCTGAACAGCCTTGTCGCGTTCTGCGCGCTTGCGGGCAACTTTGACGATATCCACAGACAGGCCACCGCTCAACAGGATGCGATGGTTCAGGTCCTGAGACTCCTTTTCCCACTCTTCAATTGCCTTCTTCCCCTGAATCGCGCGCGTAAGCAGCGCTCTTAATACCGGAAGCAGAGTTTGGGCCTCGTCTGGAGTGAAAGTCTTCTTTTTGGGCATAGGCTTCTAACGGAAGGACCTTTCTAATTTTATCAGCAATGGCAGGCTGAGAAAGACCGGCGGGTTGTGCTGGTTTTGGCACAAGCATTTAACCCCCCTTCGCCGGAACAGCGCTCAACCGTGAGTTCTTTGGATTGTCCCTTCTTTCTCGTTGGAAATTACGACCGGAGGGTTACGTGCGGGACGAAGGCCCTCCGGGCCATTCATCATTACGCAACCTGTTCTGGCGTGGTTACTAAATTCCCGATGGAGCCAACTGTCTCGGTAGGCCAAGTACCCTCTCAGTCCGGTTGCCCTCCGGAAAACGGGTACCTGACCCCTCGAGACGCCTTCCGCCTGGGATATGGCGAGAGTGGAAGTTCTGACTCCAAAGTCTTTAGCACAATGGTCAATTAGCCTAGATGACCATGATGTCTACGCGGGGGTGAATACAAAATGCCGCCCCTGCGAGTTCCTAACACTGCGGCGGAAGAATATGAGCAGGCTGACCATTGGTTTCCTGTGGCGTCACCATGCAAAATTCACTTTAGATTCACTAATTAGAAAAAAAAGAATCACTACAACTGAGGAGAGTGCCCTCTCCCGCTCGGACCCCGAACTGCTTTTTCGCCCGATACAGGAGCACGCGCAAGTAGCTCCGGCTAACTCCCAGCCGGCCGCAAATCTCATCCTTGCTCTGCTCGTCCAGAAACATTGCTTCCAGAATCACCTGCTCATTTACGTCCAGTTGGGAGAGCATGTGGCGCACTTTGCCGCGGGTTTCTTCTGCCAGCACCAGGGCATAGGCGCTGGGGAAATCCGCAACCGGCTCGGTTTCAAGTTCGGACAGCGCCATGCACCGGCTTTGTTCACGATAAATCTCGCGCACAATGTTGTTGCACACGCCGATCACAAACACTCCAAACCGCTCCGGCTTATCTACGCCACGGCCGGAACGGACAGCCGCCAGGACCCGCAGAAAAGTTTCCTGGCGAACCTCCCTGGCCTGGTCGGCTGAACGCACCTTGCGGCGCAACGTCCGCAGGAGAATTGGGCTGAAGTGATCAACGAAGTGCGCCTCAATCGCTGGGTCTCCCCGGCGTAGCGCCTTTAGATAGTCAGAATCAAATGCACATGCAGCCGACGACATGAGTAGATAACATCCTCGTCTTCCACGTCCCGCTTCCAGACCTCGGCAGTAACCGATTCCCTTTGTGATATCTCATTCAGGTTCAGGACAGAATTTGCTTGCACTGGGAATAGCGCTGGAAATTGCGGATCTCCGCCAGTCTAGTAGCGAAAAAGATCAATGAAGACGGGCCGCAGTGGACATCAAAGATTAAAAAGTTCCAAGCAACATGGCGACTCTTTTCGGCGGATGAAAGAAACTGCACAAATCTCTTTCTTCGACATAATTGGACTTTATAATTACTCGCTAATCCGCCCGGAATTGAAACAGGTAGTGCGTGTCAGACACTCCCCAGGACATTACCGTTCTGCTGCGCCGCTGGCATGCGGGCGACCAGTCCGCCGGAGATGAGATCTTCCGCCGCTTAATGCCGCAGCTGCGACGGATAGCAGCGCGTCTCCGTAGTCGTGAAGGTCGCAACTATTCTCTGCAACGCACTGAATTGGTGAATGAACTCTACTCCAAGCTACTGGATGCGAATCACGTGATTCATTGGCGGGACCGCGGGCATTTCTTCGCTATCTTCACTATAAAGCTGCGTCGCTTCCTGATCGACCGTGCGCGAAGGAAGCCAACACAGGAGCTAGTGTCGATAGAAGAGTTGCCCGAAGGGATCATGGCGGGACGCACCCGCCTGGATGTGCGTTTAGCAGTCGACGAGTTGCTGGATGAGTTGGAGAAAGAATCGCCTACGACCTGCGCTGTTCTGGTCGCCAACGTCTATTTCGGATATGAGGTGAAGGAAATCATGGAAATCTTGGCCCTGTCCGAGCGCACAGTAGAACGCTACTTGCACAATGGCCGCAAATGGCTGTTTAAAAGGTTAAGTAAGACTGATTGAAGCAATTGACTATGATGATCGATCCCGCAGAGCGCGACGAGCATGTAATGACCCTTGCCGCTGAAGCCCTGAAAACACCCGCCCGCGATCGTGCCCGCTTCCTGCAAAACGCGTGCCAGAATGATCCTGAACTCTATCGAGAGGTATCCGAGGTGGTGGCCTGGGAAGAGCGCATGAGCGGGTTTCTGCGCCGTCCCTTGATCGAATTCATTGACCTGGAAGCCCTGGAGAGAGTATTTGAGCCGGGTGAGACCGTTGCCGGACGATTTGAAATCGCGCGTCGCGTGGGCGACGGCGGCATGGGTGTGGTCTATGAAGCTTTTGACAACAAGCGCAAACAGCGGATCGCCATCAAGTTCGCCAAGCCCGGTTTTGGCCGCCTCCTGTCGCCGGAATTGGAAAGCGCGCTCAAAGTCCGGCACCCGAATATCTGTGTAGTCAATGAGATTCATACTACAGCGACAGAATTCGGCGAAGTGGACTTCCTCACCATGGAGTTTCTGAATGGTGAGACCCTCTCCAGCAGGCTGGCGAAAGGCAAGTTAGAGGAAGCAGAAGCACTGGAAATCGCCCGACAACTCTGTGCCGGCGTAGCCGAGGCCCATCGGAGCGGTATCCTGCATCGCGACCTTAAGCCCGGCAACATCATCCTTTGTCGTAAGCAAGACACCGGCACCCGTGCGGTCATCACCGATTTCGGATTGTCCACAGAAAGCACGGCCATCGACGAAATCGGAGGCGGTACTCCAAGCTACATGGCCCCGGAACTTTCGGGCGGAGGAAAGGCATCGCAAGCCTCTGACGTCTTCTCGCTGGGCGTAATCCTTTACGAGATGACAACGGGCCGAAAACCTTTTTCCGCAACTGCCGACGGCAACGGGCCAATCGCTCCCGCCGTCGCTCCCCGCAAGCTGGTCAAAAGCTTGCCCCGCCGATGGGATACGGCCATCCTGCCCTGCCTTCAAGCTAAGCCGGAAGAGCGTTGCTCAGCGGAGCATATAAGCAATGCTTTGGAGGGCAAGCCGCTTTACCGCAGGCTAGTCTTGGCGGTAACTGCTTGCCTTTGCCTTGTTGTGGCCGCTCTAATTACACCAAAGATTGTTCAGTTCTTTACACCGCCTCCCTTCCGCCTGGCAGTGCTGCCGGTAAAAGGTCCCGCTGACGTGGCCCAGCGAATCCTGGACGACGTGGCTGAACGAGTGAAGCAAATGCAGACGGGGAAAGCCACTGTATCGGTGATCCCGCTCTCCAGGGCGCTCAGTAAAGGCGTTGCAACGCCGCAAGAGGCGGCAAAAATCCTTGGCGCAACCCACGCTCTACAATTGACGCTTAGTCCTGACGCTGATGGTTTGGAAGCCGAAGGAGCGGTCATTGATTTGGCTACCATGGCCCATGTTCGGGACTACTCCGCCCACTTTGCCAAAACCGATCTCGCCGACCTGCCTGCCGGATTAGCAGGATTAGTTTCCTGGGCGCTTCACCTTCGCCGCAGATCCCAGCCAGAGACCGTCGCCCCAGCCGCATCCCTCGCATACCAAACCGGCCGGGTGTTTTTAGATCGTGAGCCCCCTGACTTCATGGCCGCCATGGATCAATTCCAGGAAGCGGCCCGCCTGGATCCGCACTCACCGTTGCCGCCGGCCGGACTGGCCGAGGCGTACACCAGGAAGTACCAGATCCGGAGGGATGGACAAGCCGGGAAAGACGCACAGCTCTGGCTGGCCAGATCAGAGGCGCTGAATGCCGATTCTCCCGCCGTACGGATGGCCTCAGGGCTCCTGCACACATTTGAAGGAGACTATCCCAGGGCGCTGGCAGACTACCAGCGAGTGGAAGAGATTGAACCCGGAAACGCGGAAGCCCTGGTTGGCTCAGGTTTTGCCTATGAGATACAAGGAATACCGGACAAAGCCATGACTGACTATCGCCTGGCAATCTCCTTGGATCCCAATTACTACAAGCCGTACGAATACCTGGGAGCTCTTTACTTCCAGCATGGCCAGTATGTCCAAGCTGAAGAACTGTACAAAGAAGCTATTGAGCGCGCGCCAGACCGTGTGGACGGATACGGTAATCTGGCGGCGGCCTACACCGCCCAATTTAAGTATGCCGAGGCAGAAAAGGTCTACAAGGCACTACTACAACGCAAGGGAGAAAACGCACTCGCGCTGAACAACATGGGAGCAATGCTCGCTTTTCAAGGACGGCAAGATGAGGCCATAGATTACTACCGCAAGGCTATCGCAAAGGATCCCAACAGCCCGCCATACTGGCTTAACCTGGGAGACTCGCAGCGAAGAATCAACGACCTGGCAAGCGCTAAGAATTCCTATCGGCGCGGATTGGAGGCCGCCCGGCATCACGCAACTGAAAACCCGGGGAGCGCTTCCGGGCGCGCCTACCTCGCCTATTTCCAGGCCCGGCTGGGCCTGAAAGACCAGGCCAGATCGGAAATTGCCGCCGCCCTGAACTCTCCGTCAAAGGACGACCAGGTGGTGCTTTGCGCCGTTCTGACCTATGAGGCTTTGGGTGACCGGGAGCGGGCACTTGCCGCAGCAGGTATGGCCAGTGCCCTAACCCGTAACATAATGAATCATCATCCTGATCTGGCGGATTTCCGCCGCGATTCTCGCTTTAGATTATTGATAACCCAGCAAGGAGGCTGAGTGTATGTCAACTGCAACTTATCAGGTAAACCCAAACGGCGCCGTTCCGACAGCTGCGAACCCTGCAGATGTTCAGGAGATCCAGGTCGACTATGACCCAGCCAGTGGCGGGGTCACGGTTAACCCGGGACTGGTGGAAAAAGGCAAAACCGTGCACTTCAAGGACCCCAAAGGTGGCAAAGTCAGAGTTGTGTTTCTCTCCCCAGAAGGGAACCCCAGCGATGAAATGTTGGATTGCGACTCCTGCACCATGAACATCGGAGGCATCTATCACTTTCAGTGTTTCTTCACTCCTGTGGGAGCGACGTCTGAGATCGCCGCCAAGACCGGCGGAGTCCTTGAAGTTCATCCTCCGCGGCCTTAAGCCCGTTGTACGTACTGTTAAGACAGGCTGCGGTCGATTCGTCAGCTGGCATCCCCCTTGCCAGTTGGCGGTTTTTTGTAAGTCCATGGCTATGCTTGCGCCCCTTGAGGAAGCAAAATTCAAAACATTTTGATTGCTGGAGGGCGCTTACCGCACTTCCAGCATCCTTGCCAGCGCCACCCGTGACCAGTGCTTCACCTCATCCGGCACCTGGATCCGGTTCACCACGTTATCGTCAATCAGATTTTCCAAGGCCCAGCAGAGATGCTGAGGAGAGATGCGGAACATGGTGGTGCACAAACAACCGGAGTGGTCCAGGGTAATGACCTTTTTATTCTGCCGGGCAAACTCTTTGCCCATGCGATTTACCAGGTGGATCTCAGTCCCCACGGCAAAACTGGTTCCCGGCGGAGCATCGTGGATCATCCTGATCAGCCCCTCGGTTGAGCCGATTCCATCCGCCTTCTGGCAGACTTCCCAGCGACATTCCGGATGCACAATCACCCTGATTCCCGGAAATTTGGCGCGAACCTTATCTACATGCTCCGGCAGGAATCGCTGGTGCACGGAGCAGTGTCCCTTCCACAAAATGACCTTGGCGCGGCCCAGCCGTTCTGGGGTCAAGCCACCCATAATCATGTAGGGATCCCAAATCACGCACTCGCTCAGGGGAATTCCCATAGCAAAAGCGGTGTTGCGTCCCAGATGCTGGTCAGGCAAAAACAGGAGCCTCTGGTTTCGCTCAAAGGCCCATTTGAATGCGCCTTCCGCATTGGATGATGTGCAAACCAACCCGCCGCGCTCCCCGCAGAAGGCTTTGATGGCGGCTGTGGAGTTCATGTAAGTAAGCGGAGTGAGCCCGTTGCCTTGGGCGTCCGTCAGCCCCGCTTCCACCAATTGGTCCCAGCAACTCTCTACTTGTCCAATTTCCGCCATGTCGGCCATGGAGCAACCCGCATTCAAGTCCGGCAGGAGAACCTTCTGTCCCGCATTGGCCAACACGTCCGCGCTTTCCGCCATGAAATGCACGCCGCAGAACACAATATATCTGGCTTTAGTTTGCGCAGCGGCCTGGGCAAGTTTGTAGGAGTCGCCACGAAAATCGGCGAAGCGGATCACCTCGTCGCGCTGATAATGATGGCCGAGAATCACAGTGCTTTGGCCCAGGACGCGCCTTGCCGCAGCGATGCGAGCATCCATACTGCGGTCGGGCAGCACCAGGTAGTTTTCCAGGGAACAGACTTCTGTTCTCGCAATATTGGGAGCAATAGCAATTGACATTTTTCTTCCGCCTTCAGTTCCATTCAAAAAATTGATTTGTCCGGAACGGGGATGTTGAAAGCTTTCGCCGGCTCCAGCAGATCCACTGCAACTTGCCTGTTGCCCGACCTGCGGGGTTGTTGAAGCCGCGTCCTACACTATTTTGATGCTCTTCACCGGGGTTTGACTCAAAAGTCAAATCCCGCCTCAGATGAGTTATTTTGCCATTGCCGGGCAAATTGATGCAACCTCAACCTTCCTGGCGGAGGACGAGAGCACAGGCAACTGCATAAAAAGATTGGGTGAGCAAAGACTCATTTTGATTCCGCGAAATTCTCTATTTCCGGCTTGACTTTGTGCTGTGGCAAGTCCAAACTTTTGCGCAAAGAAAGGAAGCCTGCAAGACCCCAGCCAATGCACCAAGGCTCTTTCCGGCCCTTTGAGTAAGTCCTAAATATTGGAGACACGATGGAAAGAACTGGGCGGGATGTGTCTACAGGAACATGTGAGGAACGAATGTGGGTTGAGAGAGCGGAGCGCCACGCACTCCAAATACCCCTGCGTTACCGCCTGGAAGGGCAGAAAGAATGGTCTTCGGGGGAGACCGTCAATTTAAGTGAATCCGGCATTTTGTTTTCTTCCGAATCATTGCTGGAGATCAACGACCGTCTGGAGATTACGTTTCAGACTTCCGGCGTCCCACTTCTAAGCTCCAGCACCCGGCTCGCGCGGGTGGTGCGCCGGACCTTGAACAACTGGCCGGAGACTCGGCCTTCCTTTGCCGCCAAGTTTCATTCCTGATCCAGCAGCTCTCTTCATGGAGTTGGCATCCCATAAGATTGCGCACAAGCACGCCCGGAGTTCCCCGGGAACGTGAGTGCGATTTCATCCGTGATTGCTTCTTTAAGCACCGGGAATTGACCGTGCTGCTTCGCGGGTTCCATAATCAAGACCTCTGGCCATCAAGGTTGGAAACGATGAGGAAAATGTATGCCTACCGAAAAAAAGCCATTCGAGGATTTTGGCCGCAAAATAGACCGCGGACTGGGAGAAGCAGCGAAAAGGGTGGAACAGGAAGGGGAGAAGTTCATCGCCTATTTCAACGACGAAGTGGTGCCGGCGATCCGCACCAACTCCACCAAGGCACTGCGAGTTGCGGCGGAGAAACTTTCCCAACTGGCCAACTATATGGAGCAAAAAACGTCCAAATAGCGGCCCTGGTTTTGCTGGCCGGCATTTTCCTGGCCGGCTGCGACGCGCATCGGCCACCACAAACCGTGAGTGTGCCGACGCTTCCTCCACCAACCGTGCAGCCTGCGCCAACGCCTGTACCGCCGGCCGCGCCGGCACCGGCGCAGCCAGAGATTACCGTGGCTCCGGACGCAAAGGTCCTGTACACCGAAACCGGATGGGCGAGCTGGTACGGGCCGCATTACAACAAACGTCGTGCCGCCAATGGCGAAGTATTTGACATGGACAGCATGACCGCCGCACACCTTACTATCCCTTTGAACTCAATCGCCCGGGTGACGAACGTCAAGACCGGTGATTCCGTAATCCTGCGAATTACTGATCGGGGTCCATTTGCCGCTAACCGCGTCATCGATCTCTCCAAGGCGGCTGCGCAAAAAGTTGGCGTCTATCGCCCCGGAACTGCCCTGGTAAAAATCGAAGTCCTGGAATCCCCTGCGCCGATTGATGGCGCTGGAAGATGGTGCGTACAGATTGGCGGCTTCAAAAATGCCGGAGACGCATCCGAACTCAAGGAGAAACTCTCACGCAGGTACACGACTGCACGGGTGCTCCAGTTCACCAGCCCGATTGGGGAAGAATGGCTTCGCATCCGCGTGGCCCAGGACGACAAAAAACGCGCCGAGAACGTCATCCAGGAGACACAGACGGAGGCGGGGATGTATCTGGTGAGGTTGGACTGATCTCCGGCAACGGGGGATTCTCGACTAGCCTTTGGCATTTTTTCATATAGATCAGCATCAAAATTGGTATAACGTTCAGCCCAACAACAAAGCTCTGCAATTCGGGAGGAAACTGCAATCGGAATGCAGCGCCGACGTCGAAGCGAAAAACAAGCTTGACATCAGTCGTGGCGGACAGCACTGCCAGATTCATTCCTGTATAGAACTGATAAAGAAATCCCGGGACCGCGATCACTGGCATTTCTGCTATGAACAGAGCGATGGCCGACTTGTAAGCCCAGGGCTCTAGCTTCCACAAGCCAAAGCCTGTCCAGATGCTCCAGACAGGAACGGCCAACACCCAGCTGTACAGGAGGACCTGTAGAGCAGCCAATTTAGCAGCCTCAATCAGGAGCCACAAGAAGAGCCCCATCAATAAGACTCCGCTGCCAATCAGAACCACGGCAATCAGCCTGAGCCCAGTTCGACCGCCGTTGCGATTCATTGAAGTTCACCCACTATTGCTGCTGATAATGCTCAAGTCTGCCATATTGCGTCGGCGTTGCAAATCAGTACGTGGTTTACTATGTGGGTATGAGCGATTGCCTCTTCTGCAACATCATTGCCGGCAAAATCCCCTCCAAAAAGGTCTATGAAGACGACAAGACTTTTGCCTTTCAGGACATCAATCCTCAGGCGCCCACGCATGTTCTCATTATTCCCAAAAAGCACATTGCCGGCTTAAAAGAGGCGCAAGAATCAGATGCCGAGATTCTGGGCTATTGTCAGCTTGTGGCTGCAAAGCTGGCGCGAGAGCGCGGTATTGAGAACGGCTACAGAACAGTCTACAACGTCGGTCCGGGCGCAGGACAGTCAGTGTTTCATTTGCATTTGCACCTGCTGGGCGGAAGAACGCTGACCTGGCCGCCGGGATAGATCAGGGGATTTGTGATTGCTGATTTGCGATTTGTGATTTTCTCAACCCTTGAAGGTCACGATTCTTAGTCGCCTTTGGCGGCTGTGCACACGCGGGGTTTCAGCTCAGCGGATCACCCGATCAGGGTGCGATCACCCGATTCTTCAGGCTTTATTAAAGTTATCTTCTGGCTCTTCGTGCGCGCCGTGACGACGCAGCAGACTGGGCAGCGTCTGCGAGAAAGCTGAGCGCGGCATCACCACGTCACAACCCGCTTCCTGGGCCTTCACTTTCAAGTCCCCCTGGACATGGGAAAGGAATCCCACAATGGAGGTCGTCTTCTTGAATTTGGATTTAAGCTTGGAAACAACGGTGAGCGGCTTGATGCTGTTACTGTTGAGATCCACAATCACCAGAGAAGGTTTCTCGTCTGGGGCTTCGCTTGTTTTATCCGTAATCTCTTCGTGGCTTTTAACAAATTCCACCTTGACGTTCAGCTTGCGGCCCACTTCCTGTATCTTGGCCAGGAAAAACAGGTCATCCACAAAAGCGTAGATGCGAGTAGGCGCATCCTCGCGCGGCGGCAAGGGTTCCAGTTCGCTGGCGGTTTGCCCGCCGCCGAAGCCGTTGCGAAAACGTGCCGGGCCCCCGCCTGCGCCATTTCCCTGGTTGCGATAGCTATGGTCCATGGGCCCCACGAACTGCGCCGCGCCCCGACGCTGGCCGCGATTGCGGTTGTTGCGGTTGCGGGTTTGTCCTGCGCCCGAACGCCCCTGATTGTTCTGTCCAGCTTGTGATTGGTTGCTGAAGCTACGTCTACGGCGCCGCGGTCTCCGGTTGGCCGGATTCTGCGGCTGATTGAATGAATCGTTCATCGAGTTACCTATTTGTGAATTTATGGGTCGCTTGCAAAGCTTCTCCGCATTGGGCGGGAGCCATTTTTCTGGAAACCTCTTTAATGCAGCCTGGTTGGATGATCCGGCTGAAAAAC
>DATDGH010000158.1:0-3133 GCA_036522215.1 Candidatus Angelobacter sp.
ACCGTAGGGGAGCTCAAAACCTGCTACTGAATTGGACACCAAATCACCAACCGCGGTTCCAGTTGTGCCTTGATTAATAAGGTATACGACGCGTGTAGGGACTATACTTTCGGCGTCGGGAGAAGCTATGAAACACAAAACTAGTGCAACAGCCATTTGCCTGGGACTATTCCTTTGCATCCAGACCGGGGTCGCCGTCGGCCAGGGGCGCATCACCAAGGCCGAACTGGGTACGGGCATAACGGACAAGTACGAAATTGTTAATCCCACCAGCCAGTTCACGCTGGAAACAGCCAAGATTTATTGCGCATGGAAGGCTGAAGGATTGAAGTCTGGAACTTCGGTTCGTGGTGTTTGGATCGCCGAAGATGTAGGCAAAGTCGCGCCTGCAAATTACAAGATCGATGAAGCGACTTTTAATCCTTCAATTGGCAGCCCGAATGAGGGAAGCTTCACTTTGTCCAAACCGAATAACGGCTTTCCCGTCGGCAAATATCGTCTCGAGATTTATCTTGGCAAGGATTTAGCCAAGACAGTTCCATTCACAGTCAAAGCAAAGTAACCCGCCGCGCGTGCGCAGATTGGCGTCTGAGATGACAGCTCTCGTGAAAATACTAATCGGTTGTCTGCTCACCCCATTGCTTGCAGTTGTGGCATTTGCCGCTGCGTCGCACAAAGTCATGGTCCCGGTAGTCATTACAGCCCCCCTGATCATTGAGGACCATCGCATCTTCGTAGACGCGCAGTTTACGCGCACGGATGGCACCCTGCGAACTGCCCGGCTTTGGGTAGACACGGGAACGCCCGATTTTCAGATCACTGAAAAACTGGCAAAGGACCTCGGCGTGGACATGTCGAGCCCACCCATTCAATCCGACGACGGCGTGAAGCAGATACCGGTGCACCTTCTGCAGGTTCAGATTGGCGGCATGGCGCTTGACCTGCAAAGTGCGAGGCCCATGGCAGTTCCGGCATCGTCGAATGTCTTTGCCGGTAGCCAAACGGAAGGCAATCTGCCCGCCACCATTCTTATGCACTACCAAGTGGTACTGGATATCCCACGCCGGAGTCTGACTCTGATCCAGGCCGGTGCTCAGCGACCGAAGGGAAAACGTGTATCTTGTCTCGTCCAACCCACGACGGGGATGGTCCAGATGGAAGCCACCATCGACGGGCAAAAGTACACTCTCGCACTCGATAGCGGCTCTCCCTACAGCATGATTTCCCGCGATGCCATGAAAACCTGGAGCGCGCATCATCCGGACTGGCAGAAAATAACCGGAGCCGCGGGCGCAGCCAGTGTGCTTGGCATCCCTCGACTTCTGCGGGCGCCCATGATGCGCATTCCACAAATCCAATGGGGCGCGCTGGCTTTGCCTGACGTCGGCGCGCTGGGCATGGATTCCGAATTTGTGAACTGGTACTCAAAAAAGACTGCTGCTCCCGTAATTGGATTTCTGGCCTGGAATGTCTTGCGGGCATTCCGGGTAACCATTGACTATCCTCACGCCGCCGTCTATTTCAAGAAACTGGGCCAGATAGACAGACATGACATCGATGCCGTGGGATTGGCTGTGACCCGTTCACGCAGCGGCGGTTACGCCGTGGTAGCCGTTGTCCAGAAGGATGGCCATCCGACTGTTGACGATGTACAACCAGGAGATAAGCTCCTCAAAGTGGATGATCGTGATGTAACCAAACTTGCTTTAGAAAAAGTCATGGATGCTCTGTCAGGACGTCCCGGCGATGTTCACGCTCTCACGCTCGACCGCAAAGGAACAACGCTGATCGTCAAGGCGAAAGTAATGCACCTCATTTAATCTGAACTCGGAGGCCATCCCGTTTTACATCGGGAGATTTTACTTTTGATTTTCAATTACCAACTTACCAGGGTCGAAAATCATCCAAAATCTAATCGCTACAGACGGTGCTCAGCACCGGGGTCCCCCAAAACCGTTAAGAAAAGAGGGTGGTCGTGCCCGAATGTTGGCCTCGTCGTTGTGCTCCTTAACTCCAAACGCTCTGCTGTCCCGAAGCGCCCGTGAAGCGCACGCGCGTTTTCTTCAGCGCGGGCGTAGGGCCGAGGGAACCGCCCCGCCCAAAGGGTGCTCTCGCCAAGCTGCTGTAAACTACTGCGGCTCGAAAAATCTCTCAGGATCATGACGCACGCTTCGTGTGGCGGGGTGGAGCACCGTCTCCGCGCCGAAGGGCGCGCGCTTGGTTCGTGTAACGGCGAACGATTTTCATGAGCTTTCGCGGGCCGCAGGCCCTGAAGCACAACTTACCCAATTCTCGGACTTGCTGATGTGATAGCCTTTCTGTGCTGAAACCCTGCTCATGAGCAAATCGTCAGCGCCCCAATCGTTACCTCTAATTTTTCGGCCAGACAAGCTATGGTCAACACCCGTTTGGGGGCCTTCAAACTGAGGATCGGGTGCCGCTTCAATTTACCGGGGCTCTTCTTTCGGGAACCAGCACCATTCCTGGAGGCACGATAAGAGGCGGCGGGCCAGTGATCGTACGAATCAGATTGTCGGTTTGTTCAGCCCCCGCACGAAATCCGTAACTCCCAAGGACTCTCTCGGTGTGCCTCTAAATAGTTAGTGCGCAAGACCCCGAAAACGTTACAAGAAATCCTGCTAAAAAATCAGCTGCTGCCGCCCCACTGGGCACGACGCCGTTCAGAGGTCGGGGGCCAAGCCGCCCAAGCGTCGGTGTTCTCGCTGTGATAGCCTTGCTGTTCCCAATCTTCCCATGAACAACACTCCTCCGCACGTAGATCTCCAGGCCTTGGCAAAGCAGGCGATGTTGGCCAACGGCTTTGGACCTGATTTTCCACCGGAAGTTCAGCAACAGCTTTCTGATCTCAAGGCCCATCCGCCCCAGGTGCCTGGGGGCCCTGAGGTGCGTGACTTGCGTGGTCTTCTGTGGTCCTCCATTGATAATGACACCTCAAAGGACCTCGACCAGATCGAATTCGCGGAACGCCTGCCCAACGGCCAGGCGCGCGTGCTGGTGGGAATTGCCGACGTCGATGCTTTTGTTGCAAAAAACTCTCCCATTGACGCTCATGCTGCCCGCGAAACTACTACCGTCTACACCGGCGCGTGCAACTTCCATATGCTGCCGGAAC
>DATDGH010000159.1:0-11751 GCA_036522215.1 Candidatus Angelobacter sp.
GCCTGCCGCGGGCATAGCCGTTTGCGCAAGGTGCTGGTTACGGGAGAGATTACCGTGGCCCTGTTTCTGCTGATTGGCTGTGGACTCCTGATCCGCGGAATTTTTCAGGTCGAGCACCAGAAGCTTGGCTTTGAGGCCGACCGCCTGCTCACCGCTGGTTTGACGCTGGACAAGGCGCGATTTAAGGATGTTTCCGAACAACTCCGTTTTGTGCAGAACCTGATTCCCCGGCTCCAACAGATTCCGGGGGCCGAAGCCGTGGCCGCCGCTTCTGACCTGCCGGCTACCGGACCGGCCGACGTAACTCTGCAAATCAAAGGCCAGGCCGATTTGCCGGCCAACCAGCGCCCCCGAGCCCTGGATGTTGTCGCTACCGTCGATTACTTCCGCGCAGCAGGGATTCCGCTGCTGCGTGGCCGCACGTTCACTGAGATGGACAACGACACTGCGCCGCGAGTGGTGGTTGTCAGCGATGAATTTGTGCATCGGATTTTGCGAGACCAGGACCCATTCGGGAAACAAATCTGCCTGGACGTGGGCAGTGGTGCGCCGGTGTGCAGCGAGATTGTGGGAGTGGTTGCGAACGTGAAAACCTATTCGGAATCCACTCGCGATGATCCTGAAGTCTACGAGCCATTTCTGCAGCGGCCTGTGCCCGGATTCTCTCTCATGGTGCGGGCGAACTCCGATCCCAACAGCCTGGCGTCGGCCGTGCGCGAGGCTGTGGCGCAAGCGGACGTGGAACTACCGCTTGCCCACCTCATGAGTATGACCGCTGTCATCGAGATCCAGAAGGCAGGAGATGCATTCTTTGTAGGTGTTCTCGGCGCCTTTGCCTTTCTGGCGCTGGTACTTGCCGCTATTGGAATTTATGGCCTTATCGCGTACTACGTGGGCCAGCGCACCCACGAGATCGCTATTCGCATAGCGATGGGAGCAAGAGGCCAGGACGTGCGACGCATGGTTCTGTGGGAAGGAATGAAGATGACCGCGATCGGCGCGGTGATTGGGCTGGCGATGGCATTGCCGCTGCCCAAGCTTTTCGAATCCATGTTCGCAGACCTGCACTTTGGCGATGCATGGCTGTACCTCATCGCGCCCTTCGCAATCATAATGGTAGCGGTGCTGGCCACCTACATTCCCGCGCGCCGGGCTTCAACCATTGATCCCATGATGGTTTTAAAAAGCTCCTAGCTACTGGCGGCTAGCGAAACCGAAAACCTTCACCCCGGAGACATAGGCCGAAGGAAACAGTACTATTCTTCAATTTCTTCTTGTCTTGCACAAAGTTTTCATCGCTTTTTCTTCGTAGCTTTCTTAGATTCGCGTTGTTCGCGGTAATTCGCGGCTAAATGGTTTTGATCTGCGGCCATCTGCGGCTAATTCGGTTGTGGCTCGGCTACGCCGGAAGTCCAGCTTGTTATCATGTCGTTGCCATTGGATCGCAAATAAAACTGACAGCGGCGGATGGGCACCAATTGAATGCTCATCTTGCCGAGAGTGCTAAACCCACGGCGTCACTGGTTCTGATCCAGGAAATTTTTGGCGTGAACTCGCACATTCGCGGAGTTGCAGATGACTATGCCAGCCAGGGCTTTCGCGTAATCGCTCCCGCCTTGTTCGACCGCGTGCAACTGCACGTTGAACTTGGATATGGACCTGAAGACGTGGCGCAAGGTTTCGGGGTCCGGGGCAGGATCACGCAGGATAGCATGCTGCAGGACGTGGCAGCAGCCATCAGCTACGCGGATCGCGCGTCGCATGGCGGAAAGACAGGCGTGCTCGGATATTGCCTGGGCGGAACACTGGCCTGGCTTTCGGCTACGCGGCTCAATGTTGCTGTGGCGGTGGGCTATTACGGCGGCAGGATTGCCGAGCATGCGGAGGAAAATCCGCACTGTCCGGTGATGCTGCACTTTGGCGCCAAAGATCAGCATATTCCTCCTGCAGAGATCGACAAGATCAGGCGCGCGCACCCCGATACTCCAATATTCATCTATGACGCCGGTCACGGATTCAACTGCGAGCAGCGGAAAGATTACGAGCCAAAGTCGGCGGCATTGGCTCGCCAGCGAACGCTTGAGTTTATTCGGCAATATCTCAACTAGGGCACAGGAGACAGGGAACAGGAAAAACCAACACCCTTAGCTCCACAAGATCACAGAGAATCTGCGGCTTGCGCAACAATATATCATGTTTGTTTTCAATGACTTATCCATGATGTTGCGGAATTACAGAATCGGCAGGCATTTTTTGTCCCCCGATTTTGTCCAACCCCTGCAGCCAAAGTCGAAGGCTCCCCAGGTTACCTCGACCCTAAAAGGTAACTTTAAACCTGCCTGAAGGCTACTTTATGTTCAGAAGCACCAGACCAGATCCCATTGAAGTAGGATGGCGCTCATGAAAAAAGCTAAACCTGTAAAGCGCAAACCTGCGGCAAAAAGCAAGAGTTCTCCCAAGACTGTTGCCGAATACATTGCCCGCGTTCCGGAGCCGACGCGCAGCGCTTTGAACCAGATGCGGGCGGCAATTCGATCCGTAGTGCCGCGGGAGAGCATCGAGATCATCAGCTATGGGATTCCTGCGTTCAGACATAAGAAGGTGCTGGTTTGGTACGCCGTGTTTTCCGAGCACTGCAGCTTGTTTCCTACGGCTGCTGTTATTGAACAATTCAAGGACGAGCTCAAAGGGTTTTCCAAATCCAAAGGGACCATTCATTTCCCGCTGGATAAAGCCTTGCCGACTGCGCTCATTAAGAAGATGGTGAAAGCTCGGGTGACGCAGAGCGAAGGAAAGAAAAGATGAATTTAGCCGCGACTCAACGCGAATGAACGCGAATTTGCGCGCAAGTCTGGGCCAGTCAGGAGCTCTCTCATTATGACCTCCTTACGAACGGCGAATGCGGTCTCCATAGCTGCTGCTGTTCCTGGTGATCGCACAGCCCTTTGCCTCCTGGGCCGCTCTCACCACAGCGGAGCCACTGGTTGTTCATTGAATACCGGCTTAGGGCCGTTGATATTGGAGAGATGGATGATTCCCAAAAAGGATTTAGCCTGGGGATCGTAAGTCACCGTGATGCTGCCGCCTCTTCCTTGAGGTCCATCCCCGCCGTCGCGACCATCAGAGCCGTTTCTACCGTCTGATCCATTGGGAGTGCCGACGCCTCCCGATCCTCCACGGCCTCCGCGGCCACCTTTGCCTCCTGATCCTCCGGGGCCTCCATCGGCTTTCACCGTCAGCGAACCTCCCTGCGGATCCACCAGATAGAACCTGTTGTGGCCGGCTGCTGATACTTCGATTTGCAGGAGCGGATGGCTGCCTGATCGGAGCGCGACCCGGACCAGTACTGGTGGCGCGTCGCTTCCTGGGCTTCCATCCCCGCCGTTCGATCCATCGGTTCCGTCACTGCCATTCCCGCCGGCAGATGGATTGTTGAGATCGATGGAGCCCATGGTTCCGTTCATGCCGTTTATTCCATCAGTGCCGTTCAGGCCGCTGAATCCGCTGCCGCCGGAAAAATTAGAGACGAAGCTATAGTTATAGCGCACAGGAATATCGAGCTCTGCAGCACTGACGTCCGGATGACTGGGTACGGTGATAGAGACGTGCGCTACCTTCCCGTCGCTGATTCTGGGGTCGTGGGGAAGAGAGGCAACGCCTTTCTTGTTGGCAGTCACCAGAGTTGGAGTGATTTTCAGGTCCTGCCACAAGACTTTCCCGCCGCCTTTGCCTTCTGTCTTCAGCACTTTGCCGTCCGGCTGCGTTACCGTCACAACCAATGGAGACTTTTCTCCGGGCGCAATTCCGGGGCCGTTTGGGAGACTGGCTGCGATGGAAGAGACGGGAGTTTTTTGCAGGTAGACACGCATTCCCAATTTGACTCTTACAGCGGCGCATCCGTTAAGCGCAAGCATCACCGCCGCGGTTACACACAGCGCAGAGCTTCTTCTCAAAATATGCAAGGAATTTCTGGATCTGAACATGCTCATGGCGGCCTCCATCAAGCTTGTGTGCAGCGCAATAAAAGATTTGTTTTGTTGCTGCTCTCGATGGATGGAACACCGGGGCCAGGCCGCATGTTGCGTCAGAATACTTCACCTGCGAGTTAAGTTTTGTTGGCGATTGTGAAGAGTTGAGTTCAACCAGCGTCAGCTCCATACCAACATCTTCAGCCAACCTTCCCAGACGTCGGACCACGAATGTGCGATCATATTTGCGCGCAAATTTCTGCGCCAGGCGGCGAGTGCGCCATAGAGAACTCCAAGAGCGCTGATCACGATCACCTGTTTCCAGCCCTGGTAGCTGTGCATGAGGCCGAACAGCACTCCCTGTCCCAGCACGGCTGCGACGATGCTTCCACTCAGCGCATGGAACTGGCGCTGCACGTAGCCGCGACTCTGCAGCTCCTCACAAAAGCCGGCGGTGGCAGAAACCAGAATCCAGACCAGAATCTCCGGCACGCTCTGCGGGAGAAGGGCGCCTACCGATCTTGCCGCGCTTGGACCCAGCAACCAGTGAACACCATACGCGGTGGCTTCCCAAACTACCCAAAATGGCAAAGCTATGGCCACGTCCGTAAGGACGCCTTTCCACGAAGTCCGCAGCCCACCGGACATTGACGCCAAATTGCCTCCATAAAGACGGACTCCACCCCAGCAGTACGCCAGCAGAGCCCAATCGGCCAGAATGTCGATGAAGTAGTTCGTCATGGCCTGGCTGTGCTCCGCAATTTGACCGGCGGGCGCGCTCCCTAATCCGGCTTTCTGGATGTGAAAGCCCCACATTGTTATCCCGGCTGTAATCAGAAGGTAGCCCGCAAGATGGCCCCATGAAGCGATCGGACGCGGTTTCGTTTGCTTGGTATCGTTCTTGGTCAGCACAAAACCCTTTCCTGGCCGCTAGATCAAAACCACAGCGTTATAGACCATGTGGAGAATAATTGCCGGCGCAAGCCAGCCGGTTTTCTTGAACAGGTATGCATTGGTGAATCCCAGTAAAGCAACCGGCAACCAGGAGAGTGGAGGATGATAGACGGCAAAGAAAGCTGCACTGCCAACCAGTGCCCGCCAGCCACCCCATTCGCGATCCAAAGCCCTGAAGAGCAGTCCGCGAAAAAGATACTCTTCCGCAAATGGAGCGAGTGCCACCGCTATTACCGCAAATGAGACGCGCAAGCCGGGCATCTGCGCCATTTGCTCCTGGGATTTGCGGAACATTTCAGCAATTGTCGGAAAGTGACTGAGGATTGCAACATAACCGTGGGCAAAAAGGCCCAACAGCAGTCCTCCGACCGCGCCGGCCAGGAGCGCCGGAAGAAACCTGCTTTTTCGGGATTCATCTACACGCCACCAGGCTGGGGATTGTTGAGGAGCAGTTGCGATTGGTCGCCACAACCAAACCTCGATGGGTGGAACGTTTCGATTGCTCAGAAAAATCGACATCCCGACACACACCAGCGCCGCACAGATTCCATAGCCGATGACTTGAGCCATGGCAATGTATTCTCGCCCGGTGAATATCATCAGGAGGGTTGTGAATACGGCCCCACCCTCTACCAGAAGGCTGATGGCGATCATGGCGTGCATGAGCGTGGGCGGAGGAGGGAGCCGTTCTGACCATGTATCGTAGAGGTAAGGCAGACGAGCGCGGAAATTCTCCCACATGGCGGCAGCGGTGATATAGGAATAGACGATTCCCATGACTGCGATGTGCCACTGCTGCGTCAAAACTCCGATGGAAAATGTGAGCATGCCAAGCTGGGCCGCCCACTGGCGTCCCCGCGGAATTTTCTGGGGCTCGCCGGACGAGGAAGGTACGGTAACCAGCGTCACCGTTTTTTCAGCCATGCTTTGGGAAAAAAAGAACCAGCCGATTCCCACTAGGGCGATTTGCCAGATGTTGATGGGGAAGAGATAGGCGGCATAGCAGAGCACCAGGAGTACCATGGCCGACGAAATCAGCGACCACAGCCATGCTTTGGCCTTCAACAGATTTTCCAGGCCTCGCGGCCACGTCAGGGCGATCCACAGAGCGGTTCCCTCGGAAGAAAGAGACTTTGGCCCCAGTACCCAGAGGAAATAGGTTCCAAACAGGATGGCGGCGCCACAAAGATAGTTCCATGCGCCCTGGGCATGGGTCAAAATGCTGCGCATGTTAAACACCTGATAACCCGCTATGGTCAACGGGATCAGGATAGTCTGGACGATGGCGCTGCGGTCCCGGATGAACCACAGAAATTCCTTGCGATAGAGCGGCTCCTTGCCGAAGCGTGTTCCGGTCTTTCTGGACGCAGAGGGCCCCGAATGCGCACGGCCTAAATTGCCAGCGAGACCTTGTTGTGCGCCCCATACGCTGAACCAGACAGCACCGGCCAGCGTGACACCGGCGAAGGTCCAGCAGGTGAGCACGCCTGATAGGAAGGAAAAAGAGCCGTCCGATTGTCCACCAAGAAACAACCTTAACCACGGCCAGGGCAAGACAGTGAAGTGAATAAGAAATTTGCCAATCGCGGCGACGACTGTGGATACAACGTAGAAGCCTACAAAGAACAGCATCATGGACGAGTAACCCATCCAACTCATGAGCCCAATCATGGCCCCACGTGTGCGCGGTGAAAAGCGGAGAATAATTCCGATCTCCAGTGCCTTTCCCATGCTGGCCGCCGCTATGGTCAGGGGGACACCTATGAGAAATGTTGCCAGAAAAGCCAACCCTGGGTCGTAGACAAAGCCGTATAAAACTCCCACAAACAAAGGGGCGCCCCAATAGATGGGATTGGCGGCAATGGGGGAGAGCATTTCCGCGAAAAAAACTGCGCCAGATGGAACTGGATGACTGAACAGCCATTCCCACATTGGATGTCGGCGTCGTTGAAGGTCCAGTTCCAGGCCTTCTCCCTGGAACACCAGCATCACTCCCCACCAGATAAGGACAATAGAACCCAGCATCGCGGGCACGGTCCATGCTCCGGGCAGTTTGTCTAAGGGAAAAGAAAAGACATTGCTGGGCTCTTTGACCACGAAATTCCGCGTGCCGTGGTTGCGGAACGAATCACGGAGTTTTTGGTTGATAGCTGCTTCGGATTCCGAAGAGTCCCGGGCCTGGAGTCTGGCTTCTTCAGTGTAGTACCGATCCAGCAACTGATCAGCCCTTCCTGGCGAGAACGCCCAGGTTTCCTCCAACAGCTTGGCCATATTCATAAAATCCGAGCTGACTGCGATTTTCTCCTGGTGCTCGGCCGGGTGCCGCAGGCGTTCAATGCGTGCACCAGAAGCAACGGCACTCCGTACCATAAACGCGGCAAGAATGTTGAGAATCACCATGGCGAGCACCGCCATTGCGAAACCGAGTACGCGCCAATCCGTTGAATTCCGACCGGAACGAGCCTTTAGCAACTCCTGTTGCCGGTCTCTGCGACCCGTGGCCCGCGCTCGCGCTGCCCCGAGAAGCAGTCGAACAGTTCGCCAAAAGCCGGGTGGACTGGGTAGATCATTCGTCATCGTTGTGGTGGTCTGGCGGTCAGATTGAGGAAGATATTTTCCAGGCTGGCTTCGGCGTAGGTTGAGCGAAGTTCATCCAGAGAACCTTTGGCGACGACTGTTCCTTCATTGATGATTACGGCATGGGAGCAGAGTTTGGTGACATGGTCCATAAGATGAGTGGAGAACAGGACGGTTGTCCCTTGTTTAGCGGTTTCGAAGATGAGGTCGTAAAAGAGGTGGGTCGATTCCACGTCGAGCCCGTTTGTGGGTTCATCAAGGACCAGGAGCTTGGGCTCATGCAGCATGGCCAAAAGCAGGCCCAGCTTCTTCTTCATTCCACGCGAGTAATCCTCAGCGTAGTTGTGGATGTCCTCAGACAGTCGCAGCCTGGAAATGAGCGACCAGATTCGATCCATGGTTAAGCGCACATCCAGCCCATGCATGGCCGCGCTCAGTTCAAGCACTTCCTGGCCGGACAAATAGGAATAAAACACCGGCTCATCCGGAAGAAATCCGATGAGCCGCTTGACTTCTACGCGATCCTCAAACGCGTCACGCCCGTCGATGACCAGTTTTCCTTCGGTCGCCTTAAGAATTCCCATGAGCAGCCGGAACAGAGTTGTTTTGCCGGCCCCGTTGGGCCCCAGCAGCCCGCAAATCTGTCCCGAAGGAACGGAAAAAGAGATATTCCTCAGGGCGACTTTAAAACCGAATGACTTGGTGACCTGGTCAATCTCTACCAGAGGTGCGGAGGGTTTCTCAGACTGTTCGGGGAGGGAACCAACCGCTGTGTTCTCAGATTGTAGATAGGGGCTGTTCATCCTGCTACAAATTGTAAACGCCGCAGATCGTAAACTTGGTTGAAATCAGTTGGTTGTCCAAATGAGGATACAACAAGCTGTTCTCTTGTAGTTAGTGAAGGAGAAGGGCAAAACGTTACAAACTCAGAAAGCCAAATACGCGGACGGAAAACAACCTTACACGGCCTGCCCGGCGCAAAACCCTGAGGCCCACGCCCACTGGAAGTTGAAGCCGCCCAGGTGGCCGGTAACGTCCACCACTTCACCGATGAAATATAGC
The DNA here is from genome assembly GCA_036522215.1 of Candidatus Angelobacter sp. Classification (GTDB taxonomy): domain Bacteria; phylum Acidobacteriota; class Terriglobia; order Terriglobales; family Acidobacteriaceae; genus Angelobacter. Next base: position 8,562 of record DATDGH010000159.1, read on the forward strand.
CCGGGAACTTTCTGGCTCTCCATCGTCTTAGGGGAAAGTTCGCCGGTGTCCACGCCGCCGGCGGTGACTTCAGCTTTGGCATAACCCTCCGTGGTTTCCGGAGTGACCGCCCAGTTGTGCGCCAGTTGATCCAGTTCAGCCAGCGCGTGGTTGGTCCAGGCCTTTGGAGGATGCAAATCCAGCCAGCGGTCGGCGAAGCGGTGAGGCAGGACCGCGCGGAATGCAGCTTTCAACGCGGGAAGGTCGCGACGCTGACCATTGAGCAGGGGCGCGGTCAAGTTGCGCTCGGGGGCCAGATCCAGGGTGAGGGAAGTGGAAGGTTTCCAATAAGAGGAAATCTGGAGAATGGCCGGGCCGCTGAGCCCGCGATGAGTGAACAACATTTTTTCACGAAAACGCCGGCTGCCAATGGCTGCCACCACCTCCGCGGAGACGCCGCTCAAATTGCAATAATGTTGCCGGTCCTGGGCATTCAATACGAACGGAACCAGCGCCGGCCGGGGTTCAATGATTTTCAGGCCAAACTGCCGCGCCAGATCGTAACCAAAACAAGTTGCGCCCATCTTGGGAATGGACAATCCACCAGTAGCGACCACCAGGGCCGGCGTGCGAAATTCGTCTTCATCCTTACCTGCGTAGATCGCAAAATCCTTTCCGTGCTCCACTTCTTTCACGTCAATGTTAGTGAGAATGCGAACGCCGGCATCAGCGCATTCAGCTTCGAGCAGGTCAACCATCTCCTGCGCGGAACCGTCGCAGAAGAGCTGGCCCAGAGTTTTTTCGTGATAGGGAATGCCATGTTTTTCCACCAGCGCGATGAAGTCCGCCGGTGTATAAGCAGCCAGGGCTGATTTGGCAAAATGCGGGTTGGCGGAGATAAAGTTTTCCGGCTGACAATGCAGGTTGGTGAAGTTGCAGCGTCCGCCGCCGGAGATCAGGATCTTTTTGCCGATGCGTCCAGCGCGCTCCAGCACGGCGACGCGCCTGCCACGCTTGCCGGCCTCGATGGCGCACATGAGCCCAGCCGCCCCACCGCCGAGAATGATGACGTCAAAGTCCTGTTTCAGGTTCGCGGAGTTCGCCATTTCCTATCTTTCTCAATACTCTCCCGAACGCGGAAGGCAGTAATCTTGCGGATCAGCGGCAAAGGCAGAGGCTTTTCCAGAGGAAATTGGATTGAGCCGCTGGCTGTCGAAAATCTTGAAAGGTCTTTGGCGAAAGCTTTGACTGCAGATGGTGTGGGATAGAAGCCGATGTGATGTTTAAACGCGGCAAACGTGACCAGGATCCTCTTGTAGGAAAATGCCGGCATCCCCCACTTCAGGCCTTCACTGGCTCCCTGCGCGGACGCGCGAATACACGCGCGCATCTCCCGCAGCTTCTTCCGGGTTTCTTTGGGGGCAGAATTAATGTACTCGGTGATGGTTTTGGGTCGAGCTTTTCCGGCGGCCATGCCTTTTATTTTATCCAGCTCACTTGATCTTTAACTCTTAGCCGATTTGGCGCCCCGCGACTGCAGCCACTCCACAAGTTCATTCGCGCGGCTTCGGCTGGCTGCGTCGAGCGGTGTCAGGTGGTTGTATCCAATCCAGTTTAAATTGGCTCCGCGATCAAGAAGGTACGCGGCTGCGGCCTGCTGTCCGCCATGGCACGCGCACCAGAATGCATTTGTGATTTCATCTCCACTGGGAGGCGTATTGCCGGAGAAGTAGTCTTTCACGCGATCCATCAATCCCAGTGCCGCAGCCTGCCAAAGAGTAGTGCGCGCGCCTCGTTCAAGAAGTCGTCTCGCAGCTTTCCATTGTCCGAATGCGACTGCATCAGCCAATGCTGAGCCGCCGCCAATCACACCGCCGGGAGCTTCGATATCGGCCCCATGATCAAGGAGCGCATCGAGCACGGCGACGTCGTCGTTGCTGGCGGCCCAATGGAGCGGCCTTTCTGAATGTTCTTGTCCAGCGTACGCGACGTTCACATCGGCTCCGTGCTCCAGGAGTACAGCCACCGTGGCAGCATTGTTGGGAAAATGGCCGGGCCAGTCCGTAGCCACATGGAGAAGTGAGCGCTTGCCATCGATCGTTGTCCTTATGATATCGCGATTCCTGTCCAGGAGTTGTTTCAATAATTTGAGGTCACCTCTATGGATTGCCTCGATCACTGCGGCGCTCACCTGGTTGTCATCCTGGCTGGACAATGCTGAATCCTGGTTCTCAAATCGTGCCATCTGAGGAGGCTCCTATAAATAAGGATACACTCGGGAGATTGCGCCATCACTTCGTCCGACTTGGAGACGACAGTGCCCTCACCAGAGATTGAAAATCCGCCGGAGGCTCGGAGTCAATGGAGATGCGCTCTCCCGAGCGTGGATGAATGAACTCAAGATGGGCTGCATGCAGAGCAACGCGGTTGATTCGGCTCTCGCCAGCCTCCCTGGGAGAGTATTTTCTGTCGCCGATGACGGGGTGCCCGATGGCTCCAAACTGTACGCGAATCTGGTTTTGCAATCCTGTCAACAAGGTGACTCGCACCAGAGACGCAGCCCGCAAAGGCCGTTCGACAGAATATTGCAGCTCGGCACGAGCTGCTTCGCGGTCTTTCGCTTTGCTCAATTTCTGGAACATCCCTTCGCGGCGGAAGTAGTGAACCAGCGTGTCTTCATTCGCGTCGAGATGTCCGCGAACTACTCCGAGATACTGTCGCACCGGAGTATGCGCGAGAAACTGGCGAACCAGTGCATCTCGATCACGCTCGGTTTTTGCGAAGAGCAGAAGGCCGGAGGTGAAACGATCGATGCGGTGAACCACAAAAGCGCGTTCTCTTTGCGATTTGAGTTCTGTTGAGAGAAGGGACATGGCCGAGGGTACGTCGGATCCCTTGATGGGGACGGCCAGCAGTCCGGCGGGTTTGTCGAGGACGATGACGGCGGCGTCTTCATAGAGGATGGCAACTTCTCGCGGATGCTGCCTGCTGCGTGAATGTCTTTTCATTCGACTGAGGCATATGTTACAAGAAGGGCACTCAGCCCGTTATGATGCTGCATTGTTACTACGAACATTCTCGGGTTCCTTCGGCTTCGCTCAGGACAGGCTCTTCGACTGCGCCCTCGCTCCTGCGTGCGCTCGGACTCGCTCAGGATGACAGAACATGGAGCCAGGCAAATAAAAATGGCGCAGAGACTTTGTTTCTGATC
>DATDGH010000160.1:0-3212 GCA_036522215.1 Candidatus Angelobacter sp.
CTCCCGTTGACATGGCCCTGGTTGGTTCCCACGGCGTTCAGTGCAACCGCTTGACCACGGACAAGAACGGGCATGCCACATTTCAGGACGCCGTGCCGGGACAAGTTCCGCCCGACGCTTTGAAGCTGCACGTCGTTCGCGTTCTGGGAAGGCTGTGGAACAAGCAGCCGGAGCCACAAAAGAAAAAGCAGCAACGACAGCAGAAATTTGAATATGCGGTCAAGTTCGTTTGCGGTACGCCGGAATTCCCGGTAGTCGCTCCGGGGCAGTACTTCACTGCCATCAACGTCCACAATCCGGGTGTGCTCCCCGCGCTCTTCCTGAAGAAAATAGCAGTGGCTCTGCCGGGCGAGCGGCCCGGCCCGGTCTCAAGGTTCTTTCCCGCACAACTGCGGCCCGACGAAGCTTTGGAAATCGATTGTCCGGACATCCTGAAACACGCCCATACCGCCGGCTTCCTCAAGGGCTTTGTGGTGATCGAAACTCTTTCGGAACTGGATGTTGTGGCCGTCTACAGTGCCGGCCATCCACGGGTTGAAACCCTGGACGTGGAACGTGTGCGGCCTCGGTTGGTCCTTCCGGCAGAAATCATATTGCCGCTGTTCGAAGGCAGGCAGAAATGAAATCGCAAACCACAAATCTCAAAACGGGCACTGGTGGGCAGCGAATTGCCAAAAGCAATTCGGTAGGAGGAATTATGAAACGTTATGCTTTGGCTCTTGGATTCTTGGCCGTAGTCGCGTTCTTCGCGCCGGCAGCGGGTGCAGCAGACCTGTTCAACAATTGGAACAAGGACGCCGTGAGCAACGGTCCCACCGCGGCAACCACGTTTACTCTTGCCGTGCCAGCCCACGTCACGGAGCTGGTGACTTACCATTGGAACAACGCACATGGCCTGCCCGCCAGTCCGGCCGTTCTCATTTCTATCAAGCCTGCCGTCGGACCTCTATTCGGGCCGTTTACTGCCGTAGGCTCTTCGGGTCAAAACGGCGTTCCTAACGTCAACTGGACAGCCACCGTGAGCCTCGATCTGCCTGCAGGAACTTATACCGTCGTCGATTCTCAGCTTCCCACCTGGTCCAAAAATGCGCAATCCGGCGGCAGCGGCTTCGCTGTTGTTCGCGGTACAAACGCCACCGGGGCTGGCCCTGGGCCGAGTGATGCTCCCGCGCAACTCGGCTTTGAGTATGCGGTCAAGTTCGTCTGTGGTTCGCCGCAAGTTCCAGTTGTCGCGCCCGGCGAATACTTCACAGCCATCAACGTGCATAATCCCAGCCTGAAGCCCGTAGGGTTTCAGAAGAAAATTGCTATCGCCCTGCCGGGTGAGAAAGCTGGAAGGATTTCACCCTTCTTTCATGCAGAGTTGAGAAGCGATGAAGCCCTTGAAATTGATTGCCCGGACATTTTGCGCCATGCCGATCAGCAAGGGTTTTTGAAAGGCTTCGTGGTCATTCAAACTCCATCTGAGCTGGATGTTGTGGCCGTCTACACCGCAGGCCATCCGCAGGTTGAAACAATGGAGGTAGAACACGTACAACCCCGTCAGGTGGCACCGGCGCAGATTGTGGGACAGGTGAATCCCGCCTATTGTCCTGCCGGGCCAGGCCAGGTGGGCAATGTGGGATGTTGTTGCAACACACCCAAGCCTGGCGGCTCTTGGCCCGACTGCAAAGCCGGATTGTCGTGCGTAACTGGACCGGCATATTCCTATTCGTTTGGAGTTTGCTCAAAAGATGTGTCCGCCAACCTCTTCCTGGATCCCCTTCCCCCTCTCGATCACTCCCAGCCACCCTATTGCGGAACAAAATGATCGGCTTGTACAAGCAGGGTTTTTATGAACTACGCCCTCGGCGCTGCGACCCGGCTGAGTGCCGAGTGCTGCTTTCACGCGCGCCAACTTGCGCCTAAGGCGATCCTAAGCTTGCGTTCGAAAAAACGCTGCTTAGACTTGAAATTGTCCTTGGCCGAAAGGCTCGGACCCCAGGCGCGGACCTTAAAAGAATTTGCAATGAATGAAACCAGTTTCGCAAGAATTGCATCTCTGCAAAAAGGATAAATCTCTTAGGGACTCGAGCGGAAAGTCCATTCCAGTATAAGCACGCCCATTAGGGGGAGTTATGCTCACGAAATGCGCCAATCCGTCCTGTTCGACTCCTTTAATTTACCTGCGTGAGGGCAAGATCTTCATGATGGAGCATCACCCTCAGTCGCAAGTCCAGGCAGGCCCGGCTCAAGCCAAACCCGTAGCGCGGGTGGAGCATTTCTGGCTTTGCGGACCATGTTCGACAGAGATGACTGTCACCTACAACAGCGAGCACGGTGTCGCGGTGGTTCCCAAAGCCAAGGTGAGGCAAGCGGCAGCCTGACAAGCAGTTGGCAATTGGCAGGTGGCAATCAACAAGGGTGAGAACCGGCTGAGACGCGAATCAGAACCGGATCATTCGTTACCTGATGTTCAAGGACGCTTGTCCGTTGATCCGGCTGCCCTGTATTTTCCTCCCAGTCCATACCGAAATACCCTCAGCGCTTCCGTGCCCATACGAATGCCATCGCGCAAAGGATGGATGGTGGAGCGCTCGTCGTGGCCCCAGATCACCGGCACCTCAACTACCTTCAGATGTTTCTTGCGCCCAATATAGAGGATCTCCGCGTCGAACCCCCAGCGGGTGATTTGTTGCAGTGGAAAGATGGTCTCTGCCGCTCGGCGGGTAAAAGCCTTGAAGCCACATTGCGTATCGCGAAAACGGAGGCCGAGGAGAAACCGCAGGTACAGATTAAACGCGCGCGAGAAGATTCTCCGCTTCAGCGGCTGGCGCTCAACCTGCAAGGACGGATCCAGCCAGCGTGAGCCAATGGCAACGTCTGCGCCGGCCTCCAGGGCCGCGAATAATTTGGGCGCTTCCGAAAGTGGGGAAGAAAGGTCTGCATCCGTAAACAACAGAATTTGACCGCGTGCACGCAACATTCCGTTGCGCACTGCATAACCTTTACCTTGATTTCCGGGGTTGCTCACCAGACGGATTTCAGGGTTCTGGGCCGCAAATCCTTGAATGATTTCCGCTGTATCATCGCGCGAACCATCGTCCACTACGACTACCTCCGCGCTCCATTTTTGTTCATGTAGATAATTCAGAACGCGATGCAGGGTTTCGCCAATGCGCCGGTGCTCATTGTACGCAGGAATGACGATCGAGAATTTTGGCTGTGGTGCT
>DATDGH010000161.1:0-1784 GCA_036522215.1 Candidatus Angelobacter sp.
AACTCAAGTGCCATCCACAGTCACGCGAGCCGTTTAGTCTGAATATCTAAAAAGCAAACCAATAGCACAATGGAAACTAGAATGGAGGGGGTTATGTGATGTTCTTGGCGGATTGTCGGCAATTTGGAAAGTAAATCACACCGGAGAGATTGAGACATTGAGATAATCTTTCAAAATCTTTCACCTTCCCTAAGTTTGCCATGTCGTTCGATAGTCCGGAGTAATTGGCTCTAGCTCCCGGTCGGGCCATCGACTCGGGACGAGCAACAGAGTCAAATCAGAACCAGGTCTCGGCCAGAAGCAATGGCTGCGGAGTCTCCATATTCTGGCCACTGTGACTAGTTGAGAAGAAGCGGCGGCCGGCCGCAACCACCGTTAGGTCAGAACGACTGCGAAAATCTCGTCTCCAGGAATTCACCCAGCTTCGCTGTTGCCTTGAATTGTGGAATAGGATCCAGTCCTTTGAACGCCGACGTGAACGCATTGGAGAGACTCCAGATCGTTCGTGGCCGGAATTCCTCGTACTTCGGCTCGAAGTAGAGGTCGTGGACGGTGCGAGCAAGGTGCTTGGGAGCCTAGAGCTTGCTCTCCACGAACGCCTCGTAGATGACCACCTTGGCCGTGACGTCCGTCAATTCACTTCGTTGCCACGCTTCCACCTGCTTCCGCATGGGTTCGAAGTTCCGCTGCATGCGATCCACGCCGACCGAAATGCAGTCGATCAGTGAGAATGACTTCGAGTGTTTTGCAAGCACAGGCGTAAACGCGCCTGAGACAATGTTTCCTAATTCGGGTTCGTGAAAGTCATATTCCCCAAAAAGTCAATTTACGGCCCGTCCCGGCGGTGCCCGGCTCAACCTCCGGTTCGCGCGTCATTGGAGCGTAGGCTCAGGGATTGGCACGCCCCAACGCACTAGATCCAGCTCACCGAAAGGATCAAAACTGATGGCGCGCTTGTGTCGTTCAAAGAGTCGTTTCAAGAGTTCGTCTTTGTGGGCTTAACGTGCAGGAGAATTGTCTTTGCCTTCGGGACCGAGCAAGGCTTTGCCAATGTCCCAGGAAAACGCGTCCATGTCGGTCAAATCCGCATTGCTAAGGATAACGATGTTGATTTCTTTGCTGAAGCCTACGCCATTGAAATGATAGAAGGACCCGTTTGCGCCCATCACACCGCCGGGCCGATTGACATTGCGGTAAGTGTTGCCGCCGAAGGTCGGGTTTCCGATCCAGACCCCAAAGCCGTAGCCATCGAGACCTGGTTTCAACATGAGGTCCAGAGACGCAGCACTCAAGAGCTTGCCACCGTAGAGAGCATCGGCGAACTTCATTAGGTCTGCTACTGTCGAATACATACCACCCGCCGCGAACCAATTCTCCGTGTACACGGGCATGTCATTAATCAATGCGGCACCTTTTTCCGGCGAGAAGTATGTGGGCGCGAGGCGCATCACGATCTCACTTTGGTGGAGCAAGGCGGTATCGTGCATGTCAAGAGGGGCCAGAATGCGGTCCGCCAGAACCTGCTCGAAGGTCTTACCGGTGACGGATTCGATGATCCTGCCAAGAACGATGTAATCCGCGTTGTTGTAGCTGAAGACTTTGCCAGGCGGGCTAAGCAGTTTACCGCTGTAGTAACGCTCAAGGAGTTGCTCCGGGGTGGCGGGCAGTTGATAGTGCGGCATTCCGGTCGCCAAGGCGTAGGCGACGCTGTTGTAAGCGGCATCGGCGTTAGGGAGGCCCGAAGTGTGGTTCAGTAACATTCTGATCTTCACCGAATCTGCGCC
>DATDGH010000162.1:0-7665 GCA_036522215.1 Candidatus Angelobacter sp.
TATCCCCCGACCGCTTCAAACACCTGGTCTGCACTCTTCCAGTCGAGATAGTCGGGGTAGGAAGCCTCAGAGAACTCATCCTCCCCGCCGCTCTTGTGCGACTCCCAGAGGTGGACTAGGCGTTCCGGATTGGGATAGGGAAGACCACGCAGCACCGCGGCCTCCACCACGCTGAAGATTGCAGTGTTGGCGCCGATGCCCAGCGCCAGAGTCAGGACCGCCACCACCGTGAAAGCGGGCGTACGCAACATCATGCGCCAGCCATAGCGAACATCCTGGAGTAAAGTCTCAAACAGGTGGACGCGCCGCGATTCGCGGCACTCTTCCTTGATCCCTTCCAGTCCTCCAAACTCGACCTGCGCGCGGCGGCGGGCCTCGTCCGCGCCCATGCCGGCCTTCATGTTGCTCGCAATCTGCTCTTCAACATGGAAGCGCAACTCGGAGTCGAGCTGCTTTTCGGTGTGCCCTTTGCGAAACAGGCGGCGCAGCCAGTACATAGTCACCTCCTACTGTGCAGTACCGGATATTATACCTAGAACTTCTACATATCAACTTTAGACGAGGCGCATGAGCCGGCGTTAGCGCCTAAACGCGAGAGAATTTGTCCTCCAGCCGGGATTAAAGTGAGATGTGTGGCACAGTGTGAGGAAGTTCAACTGAGAAGTTAGTAATTGTGCAACTTGGTAATTTGGGTAATTGGAAGCCGGATTTTCTGTCCCAATCCGGATTGCTGCGTTCATCCAGACGGTTTCTATGGCTGAATGCTGATTGCTAAATGCTTCTTTTGCTCGCCAGTATCGTTACCGGAAAACCGTAAAAGATCTTGCCATTCTCCCGCCGCGTGGCCAGGTCGAGGGCATCGTCAACAATTGAATCAGCAAAAATTTTGCGGATGCGATCAGCATCGCCTTTTTTCGGGAACGATCGTCGCAACAGGTCTTCCAGTTCGCCTTCGAGCCGGTAATATTCAACCCTTTGAGTGGACAAGCCAGCCTGGACGAACAGTGATCGCAGTTCGTCCACAGGCATAGCTCGGACGTGAGAAGGGTCACGCAAACGCTCCTCGGCATTCAGCGCATCGGCTTTATTCGCAGCGGGCGCCATGTCTGCTACCACAATGCGTCCTCCCGGCTTGGATACTCGCACCATCTCCCTCAGCGCGGCCAGCGGTTCCGGCAGGTGGTGGAAGGCAAAGCGCGAAACCACGATGGAGAAATGATGGTCAGGGTAGGGAAGCGCGAGCACATCGCCGGATTGCCAGCTCACATTGGTGAGCCCCTGTTCCTGTTGTGCTTTGCGCGCCTGGTCGAGCATAGCTGGCGTGATGTCTACGCCGACGGCATGCCGAGCTACGCGAGCGAAGGCGCAGGCCAGCAGTCCCGGCCCACACGCCACATCCAGCACGGTATCGTCCAGGCCAGCTTCAGCCATTTTCACAATCCGGTCCAGCGCCTCCGGGCTGCGGATGGCCTGGGCCTGCGCAAACGGCTCCGCCTGGCGGGTGAACTGGTCGAGGATCTGCTCGCGATGTCCGCTGCTCATCTCAGAATCTTACATGAGCGAGACGAGAATGGAGCCGCTCGAAAGACGGGGTTGACATTTTTCAGGGCGCCGCAGTCTAATTTCCATAGATCATCTATGGAGATCATCTATGGTACGTTCGGCCAACAAGAATGAGTTGCTTCCCGGCACGCTGGAAATGCTCGTCCTGCAAACATTGACCCGCAGGAAGATGCACGGTTACGGGATAGCGCAAAGCATCCAGGAAATTTCCGACGATGTATTGCAGGTGGAAGAAGGATCATTGTATCCGGCTTTGCAGCGCCTGCTGGTTAAAGGGTGGGTAAAGGCGGAATGGGGCACCTCGGACAATAACCGCCGGGCGCGTTATTACACCCTGACTCCGTCCGGCAGAAAGCAATTAGGAACGGAAACTGAAAACTTCAACCGTACCATCGCGGCCATTGCGCGCGTGATGCAGACAGCCTGAGGAGGCGAAGGTGTCATTCATGGGAGAACGCTGGCGGAAATTGGTATTCCTGCTGCAGCGCAGGCAGATGGATCGTGATCTGGCAGAAGAGATGCGGCAGCATGCCGCGCTGAAGACGCAAAAGAATATTGCTGCCGGCATGACGCCAGCGGAAGCAGATTTGGCGGCAAAGCGCCAACTTGGAAATCTGACCCGGCAGCACGAAGAGAGCCGCCAGAGCTGGGGATTCCCGCTCCTCGAGAACATCGGGCAGGACATACAGTACGGTCTTCGCGGACTACGCAAAGCGCCCGGCTTCACTCTGGTAGCTACCCTGACGCTGGCTTTGGGCATCGGAGCCTCTACCGCCATCTTCAGCATCGTTAATGCCGTTGTGCTGCGACCACTGCCCTATAAGGACTCGTCCCGGATGGTAGAAGTCTGGACCGTGGGTGCTGCATTCCCGGAATTTCGAATGGGACAGTCTGTTCCCAACATAAAGGACATTAAGGCCCTGGTGCACTCGTTTACCGCCACAACTGTCTATGAACTGGCACGCAAAAACCTGACCGGCAGTGGTGAACCGGAACAGCTTTCAGCGGCGGCAGTGGCGTTCGACTTTTTCGGTTTCTTCAGCGTGCATCCGGCGCAGGGCCGCGAATTCGTCGCCGCTGATGAACAAAGGAAAAGCGGCGATGTGGTCCTGTTGAGTGATGGGCTGTGGAAACAACGCTTTGGCGGGGATGCCAAAGTTGTTGGCAGCCGCATCCTCCTGGAACAAAAGCCTTATACCGTGGTTGGCGTTATGCCTGCGGGATTCTCGTATCCTGACAAAACTGATGTCTGGGTCCCGCTGGTGATTGATGCTAAAACGCAAGAGGATCGCACCCACTGGTCCTACTATCTGCTGGCTAAACTGCGGCCCGGAGTTTCGCCCCAGAGCGCGCAATCCGAAGTAGACGGAATCGCTGCTGCAATTGCGCAACAGCATCCTGCAGAAGCCTCGGGACTCAGGTTCCCAATAGAAACCCTTCAGGAGACAACACTTGGTAATCAGAAAGCCGAGTTGCTGTCGCTGGCCGCAGCCGTAGGATTTCTACTCTTGATTGCGTGCGCCAATGTCAGCAATCTTGTGCTGGCGAGAGGTTTCAAGCGGCAGCGGGAGATTGCCGTGCGCGCAGCTCTGGGCGCAAGCCGAACCCGAATCGTACGCCAGTTGCTGGTGGAGAGCCTGCTGCTTGCCCTTGCAGGAGGGTTGGCAGGAAGCCTGATGGCTGTTTGGGGCGTGGATGCTTTCCGAGTTGTAGCTCCGGCCGGCTTTCCCAGGCTGGAAGAACTCAGAGTAGAACCAGCTACTGCCCTGATTGCCTTTGCCATTACAGCTTTTACTGGAATACTCTGCGGTCTGGCGCCAGCCTTTTCCGCCTCTCGCGCCAACCTGAACTTTGCTTTGAAGGAAAAGATCGCCACTGCCATCCCGCAGCGCTTTTCCTTGCGAGGAGTTCTCGTAGTTACAGAGGTGGCCTTGGCGCTGATCCTGCTCACCGGATCGGCGCTGATGGTGCAGAGCATGGTCCGTCTTTTGAGTGTCGATACCGGTTTGCGCACGCAGCACATCGTCACTGCAAGCCTGGGCTTGCCCAAAGTCCGCTATTCCAATGATGATGCGTACCATCTCTTCGACCAACGGCTGCTGGAGGCACTGCAAGCCGAACCTCTGTTCAGCGGAGTCGCCCTCAGCGATAACACTGTCATGCGAGGCGGCGTTTCAGTGATGGCCATGGACCGCAAAGATCTGGCTGACCTTGGCCTGAATGAAGAAAGAATCGACTTGCAGTACCGTCTGGTTTCACCTGGATTTTTCGAAACGCTTGGGATTCGCCTGGTTCGTGGACGCTTTTTTGACAGTCACGATGCGCAGGGCGCCCCCCCGGTAATCATTATGAATGATTCCATGGCGCGGCATTTCTTCCCAGGCCAGGACCCCATCGGCAAGATATTCAAACTTGGTAACGAGCCTGCGGACCAGCTTCAGGTCGTCGGCGTGGTTCAGGACACAATCGATTCCAACTTGCAGTCCTCACGTCGCTTGCAGATATATTTCCCGTTACTTCAGAGCCCATCGAATGGTATGAACCACCTCGGCATCCTGGTGCATACCTCTGCAGACTCCGCGTCATCCGTGGCGGCGCTGCGCCGGGCGGTTGCTGCGGTCGATAAAGACCAGCCGCTCACCAGAGTGCAGAGCATTGACGAAGCCATTGCCGAATCCGTAGCCGAGCCACGTTTTCGTACGCTGCTGCTGAGTGCATTTGCCGTTGCCGGCTTGACGCTTACACTCATTGGCATCTACGGCGTAATCTCTTATTCCGTGGGCCAGCGCACGCAGGAGATGGGAATTCGCATGGCCCTGGGTGCCCCGCAATCAAATGTTCTGCGCCTGATTCTGCGCGAAGGACTGGTGCTGGCTGTCGCCGGGGCCGTTTGCGGCCTGGTAGGTTCGTTTCTTTTGATGCGGCTGTTGTCTACTCAGCTCTTTAGCATCAAGCCGACCGATCCACCAACTTTTGTCGGCGCTGCTTTTCTAATGGTCGTTGTGGCCCTGGCTGCGTCGTTCATTCCCGCACGGCGGGCCACCCAGGTAGATCCTATGATCGCCCTGCGAGACGAGTAGTTGAATAACAGTAACTTTGGCTTTACCAGCTCATCCAATTACAATAGAAGTGTCATGAAAGACGAACTGGTAAGCCCATATGTGGAACGGGGCGCGGTAGTCAAGCGCTTTCAGAATACCGGCGGCAATCCGGTGGATGCCGACCGCATGAAAGAGCTGCTGTTCGGCAGCGAGCAGCCGCAGGGCGTGGTGCTCACCACCCTGGATAATGTGGTCAACTGGATGCGCAAAAGCTCCATCTGGCCCATGACGTTCGGTCTCGCTTGCTGCGCCATTGAGATGATGGCCATGGGCGCTTCCCGTTTTGATATTGCCCGCTTCGGCGCTGAGGTTTTTCGCCCCTCTCCCCGCCAGTCTGATCTCATGATTATTGCCGGACGCGTCTCCCAAAAGATGGCTCCGGTTATCCGCCAGCTCTGGGAACAGATGCCTGAGCCCAAATGGGTCATTTCCATGGGCGCCTGCGCCACCTCCGGCGGCGTCTTCAATAATTACGCTCTAGTGCAGGGCGTAAACCAGGTGATCCCGGTGGATATCTATGTCCCCGGTTGCCCACCACGTCCAGAGCAGTTGATTTATGCCATTACCCTGCTCCAGGAAAAGATCCAGAAAGAACGTGGATCATTCAAGCGGGCATTGAATCTGGCGTAAAAAACAATCAGCAGTCAGCCTTCAGCCAAAGAGACATCCACTAGATCAGTGGGCCTTTGTGTTATCCAGTCGCGAGGCGCTCCACTTGTTGGAGATACAGAATAGGCGTTTGCCACATCGAGAAATTAGGTTTTTCTTCCGATGACCCGATGCACCGACGACCCGATGACCCGATTGTATACGCGATCAAAATGCGGGCAGCAGTTAGTGGTGTTTATGACCTGCGCTCTTGGCGCAGCGACCCGGCTGAGTGCTGGTTTTTGCGGGCATCAGAACAGCCGCTACTCGCATCCGAATACCAGACGGGTAGCCCCTGCACATGCGATATCTTAGACTGCCGGTACTTCTTATTCTGAGTGGTTCTCTTCTTGCCGCCACGGCCAGGCTGAAGCAAGTGGCCATGGTGGACCTGCCGGGAAACCCGGGATTCAACCAGGTCGCCATTGCTAATGGCCAGGTAGTGATTACCCGTCCGGAAACCAACACCATTGAGATTTTTAATCCGGTCAAGCGGCGGGTGGTGGCGCGAATTTCGCAAGTGCAGAATCCGCGTGGCATAGCCGTGGACGATGCGGCCAACCGCGTTTATATCGCGCTGGCGGGCAGCAACCGCATCGCCGTGGTCAACAGCACGAACTGGCAGGTAGAGCAGCTTGTTCCTGTTAAAGCTACTCCGGAGAGATTGTTGTGGGTTCCGGAGACCAAGACTCTGTTTGTCAGCAGTCTGCGGGAGCGATCCATCGGGATTCTTGATCTGCGTTCGGGGACACAAACCGCCAACGTGGAACTGAATGCCCTCCCGCAGGACATGCTTTATGACCCGGTACGCCAGCAGTTGCTGGTCAGCCTGCAGGACTTGAATCAGGTTGCGGCAGTAGACCGTTCCGGACAGATTACAGAGCGCTTTAATCTGGTGGCTTCTGAGCCTACAGGGTTAGCCATCGATACCAACCGGCGGAAACTGTACGTGGCCGTTCGCTACGCCGTGTTGGCGCTGAACGCCGATACGGGCGCAGAGATTTCCCGTATCGCCGCTCCCGGCGGCACCGATTCGTTGAGCCTGGATGCAGCGGACAACCTTCTTTATGCCGCTTCCGGAGACGGCTCGGTGCTGGCCATTGATCTCAATCGTGGCGTGGCCGATTACGAGCTGCCCACTGATGTAAAGGGTTACAGCCTGGCTTACGATGCCGCTCACAAAATGCTGTTTTTCCCCGGCGGACGAGAAGGCAAAGCCAAGCTGGTGATTCTGCGGCCGATTTCATCCACTCAACCCGCCGCTCCTCAGAATGCCATGGGCTCTGAAGCGCCTCCACAGACAGCAGAAAAATAAGACTTTGGCAATTCCGGCGATTCTGGCAATTCTCATCTTTTCCCGAACGGCCGGCTGCTAATAGCAGTCTTGACGCTTCCGATCTGCTTAGGTCATAATAAAGGTTCGAACGTTCGTTCGGATTGTCTCCTTGTATGCCTTTAGCCGTTTCGGAAACCGGTGTGCCCCGCGCGATGGTCCAGGGCGGCAAGCCAAAGGCCGCGCATCCAGACGCGCGCAATGGCAGCCACGAGGCAAGCGACACCCGCTTTGACCGCCGCATGGCCGATCTGCTCAACCATGCCAGCACTATCTTCTGCGAGAAAGGCTATGAAGGCGCATCCATGCGCGATCTTTCCCGCGCTACCGGCATGTCATTGGCCGGGCTCTACCATTACTTTGAGTCCAAGGAAGAGCTGCTGTACCTGATTCAGAAACATACGTTCACCACCATCATTGCGAACCTGCGGAAGAAACTGGAGAGCTCGACGGACCCGGAGCAGCGGCTTCGCATCTTTATTCACAGTCACCTTGAGTATTCCCTGGCCAACAAACAGGCCATGAAGGTGCTTGTCCATGAGGACGATACGCTTAAAAATGGTCGTGGCGCAGAAATCGCGGCCATCAAGCGTGAGTATTACCACATATGCTTTGATTTGTTGGAGGATTTGAGGCGCTCGAAAGGACTAGAATTCTCCGGACGGCTGGCTGTGCTCAGCTTGTTCGGCATGATCAACTGGATTTATACCTGGCACAATCCGCGTGTGGACGCGGACGCCACCGCGCTGGCCCACCAAATGGGCGACATCTTTTTGCGGGGCGTGACTCACGCAGGCAAAGCCAGACAAAAAACCATCAAGAAAAAAATTTGACCTGATAGGCAAAAAAGGAGCTTGAACCATGGCCACAACCACAGCAACTGAGACCACGCATCTGGTGAACTACCAGGTTGAAGATGGCATCGCGCTGATCGAACTGAATGATCCGCCGGCCAACACGTATACCTATGAGATGAACCGGCAACTGGACGAAGCTATCCTGAAAGCGCGCATGGACAAT
>DATDGH010000163.1:0-5247 GCA_036522215.1 Candidatus Angelobacter sp.
GAACGTGCTGCCGTACTGAAAATCCATCTTGACGGGGTACACACGTACGTGCGGACCGGGAATCTTGGACTCGATGCTGAGCGCAAACCCTTCGTTGGGCTGGATGCGGATGGACAGGACGTTGGCGTCGAGCGGGGCCGAGGGATCGGCGTTGAACAGGATCGGCGGGACCTTCATATCGAACTTCTCCGCGAAGTGCGCAAACAGTTCCATCTTGCCCATCCGCCGGGCGTCTGCCATTGCCGTATTCTCCCTGGCTAGGGCGCGCGTTAAGAACGTGTCGTCCAAACCGCGCGCGCGTGCGGTCACGACGTCGAAGCAGCAGTGAAACGGCGGTAATCGTAGCCCTGCCCGCAAGGGAGTGTCAATTGATCACGAGGCGTTTGACGGCCTCGCTACAATGTTTTTTCATGCCTGCCATTATCGAGACCTTCCCCAACCCGAAGCCCGAGCGTGACTACACGATTGACATTCGATGCCCGGAATTCACGTCGATGTGCCCGAAAACGGGTCTGCCGGACTTCGGGGAGATCCGAATCGGCTACGTGCCGGATCGAACCTGCATCGAATTGAAGGCGTTGAAGTTCTACCTGCTCGATTATCGTAATCAGGGCATCTTCTATGAGGCCGCGACCAACCGCATCCTCGACGACCTCGTCGCCGTCTGCGCGCCGAGGCGTATGACGGTCACCGGGGCGTTCACCGCCCGCGGCGGCCTCACGACGACGATCGTGGCGGAATATGAAAAGAAGACTTGACGCCTTCAGGGCTCCCCTATGTCCTCTCCCGCCAAGGATGGCAAGGTCTGGATCGTGGGCGAGCATACGGCCGAAGGTCCAGATACGGATCCATTTATCTTTGTTCCTTCAGAGACCGGCGACCATTGGCAAATGCGCATAATTTACCAGGGCAATGCAGCCGTGGACCACATAGCCTGGGGCAGCCAGGGCGAACTGTTTGCCTGGATTGAGTACGCCAGACTTAGCGACCTGACGTATGGGCCGCCTTACATTTATCAAAGTCTGGATGGCGGGCGGACATGGAAGATTCTCGGCCGGGCAAGCAGATACCAAGTTGAGGTGGCGGAGGAATTCAAGAAAATCTCTACTCACATGGACCCGCTATGGCGTGTCGTCAACGCCACGCGCGGAGCTGCGGTGCAACATCGGGAGAGTGAAGCCGCGCCCTGGAAGACGGTTTGGCGATCCCCGTCGCCACCCTGCCAATACTGAAGTAGGCCAGCCCCGCCACCGGAAAGGCCGGATTGAACAATCTGTCCCCCGGGCCTGCGGCCCGCGAATTTTTATGAAAGTCACTGGATGGCCTCCCAACCTAGTGTTGTTTTTACTCCATCTTCAGTAGATCATAGTCTAAACTATGTTGTCAAGTAATAATTTAATATGTTGTTAATGGATACGACAGAGTGTCCACTTTTCGGCGGTTCGAAACTGGGGACGGTTTTGTTCAGCACTACACACCACAAGTAAGCCTATCAACTAACTCCTTCTGCGCCAAAGGGTTTTGGTGCCGAGAGGGGGGACTCGAACCCCCAGGCCTCTTTTAAGGGCTACGAATCTTGAGTCCCTTCCTTGTTCAGCAAGGCTGTTTCGCCGCACCTGATCCCGGGGGAGCAAAGAAAGCGCATGCAAGCGTCAGAACTCTCATTGCAGCCACGGCGCTCGTCCGTGACATGACGTTGTAACCCGAAATGCGCCCTTAACGCTTAGGGCATGTTACGTCATTGAGGATGGTGAGGACTTTTTGGTCTAACTGGTAACCCGGCGGCGGCTCCATAAAGAAATCCGGGTTGTCGTCAAAGTACTGGAAGAAGCCCGGACGGTAGATGGTCTTGCCGTGGCCGGACAAGTTGACACCATAGCCTGCATAATCCTTGCGGTAACAATGCGAACGCTTGACGTCGATCAACAATGTCCGGTGGATGTCAACAGGGGCCAGAGCCTCCCCATTTAGACGCACATCTTTGGCTTCATCACAACCTCCCGTATGTGCAAAAAGCAGGCGTCTTGTTGCTCCTGCCGGCACGAGCTCCTGCAAGCCTCCAATGGAAACCGTTTGTGGCGGGCCGCCACGGTTATCCACAAAAATGGTGACCCAATTGAAATCCGGCCCCCCGCTGTACGAGATTTCCATGGTTGCCGGAATTGGGCGGTGTTGGGACCGGGCACGTTCCATCTCGTCACTGCCAACGGTGGGATGCAAGTCAAAATCTGTTTTCATCCATCCACATTCTCCCGGTATTCTGGCTTCGATATCCTTTGGCAGCATTTTCTCGGTGTCACCTCTCTGGCCTTCAGCGTCAAATTCGAGTGTGCCGCTGCCCGTGATTGTTCCCAGCTCCCGCCCTTTGAGAAAAATCTTGTAGCGTTCGCCTTCATCTGAATACTTACCGCGAGCTACTATGTGAAAAACTGGCTTTCCACAGCCGATGCATCCCAACACAAGAAAGAAAGCAAATATCAAGGCCGATGGCCTTCGACGCGGCCTCCACAATCGTTGCTGCATCCTGGTTAATCCTCGTTTCTAAGTCCCCCGGGGCTTTCCGTCTCACAAGACCCGATCCCGCTTCAAAGAGGCGAGCCCCGCCGGTACAAGCGTGAGCATCTTGCAGAGTTGTACCACGTTAATTCCACAAGTCTGCAAAAAAATGAATCGCTCTGTTTGAGCAGCCTTCAGTCTGTCCTGGAGAATTCGGCTATATGTTTCCCCTGATAATGAGGGAGGTTTCCAATGAGACATGCAAGAGGTAAAAGGGTGAACGGGTAGGAAGTTATTTTTGACCTTCGTAATGTGGATGAGTTGGCCGTGTCTAGTGGTCTTGAATTAGGTAAACGAGCGTAAGGGTGGCGTCTTGAAGGTTGCGAGGAACCATAATTTGGCAAAGCGTGACCACGTCTTTGCGATGAGACTTGGGTACTGGTGCGCAGACAAGGGAAGCCCGAGTGTAGCGGGCAGTGATTATTATGGCTTTACAGGTTATTTTTTGCAGGCGCTTGTCACGCCTGTTTTCCACGGAGGATGTAAAATCAACCGCTAACCGGATGCTGTCTTGTATAACGCTTCCCATTTCTTGCGTAGCGCTATCACGCCGTGCATCTGCCGGTTCAGCAGCCATGTCCCGGGCGCAGAGACGAGAAGGCCGATGAGTATTTCCCAAGGATGTCGCCAACGCAAACCGGCTGCA
This sequence comes from Candidatus Angelobacter sp., assembly GCA_036522215.1. Taxonomy (GTDB): domain Bacteria; phylum Acidobacteriota; class Terriglobia; order Terriglobales; family Acidobacteriaceae; genus Angelobacter. Next base: position 3,203 of record DATDGH010000163.1, read on the forward strand.
AGCACAAGCGCCGCAATGAATATCCAAAATGGGGCAACGTCACTGTAAATCGGCTTTTTGTCGCTCTCAGTCGCAAGAAACCGCTCGTACTGCCAGAACTCACCTATCCCAATCACATCTTCAACCAGCTTATGCAAGTCAGCTTCTATGTAATACGCATTTCGATACATTTCGTGAGTCGCGAAATATAAGAAAACGAACATGAGCTCAACTGGAATCGCCCCTCCCCAGACAATGAACCCTATTGGCCCGGTTTTCACCAGAGACGCAATAAGAGTAAAGGAACCTAAAATCAATACCCAGATAGCCTGCTGGACCCTTATCCAATAACTATTTCTGTTCATAAGGGCATTGTATTCAGCGACGTGCAACTGTATTAGCGTCTTGGAATCCAAATCCACCCGATCATCCGTGGGGTTCTCTCGTGCAGCCTCAGCCATTTCATCCCTCCTGAGACTGTTAATGGTAGCTTCAAGAATGCATTCTGGGAACCCAAGACTTCTGGTGCCGAGAGGGGGACTCGAACCCCCACGCCTCTTTTAAAGGCTGCGGATTTTAAGTCCGCTGCGTCTGCCAGTTCCGCCATCCCGGCCTGCCATAACAGTTTACTGGAAAACTGCCAGGCCATAGGCAACAGGCCTGCCCCCGGTTGGCCGGATTGAACACTCTGTGAGTTTCGCTGAAATGACAGCGAGTAGCGTCAACAATCGGGTGATCGCCGTGGTCGGGTGATCGCGCGTGATCGGAAAAGAGTGCCAGCCCACCCATTACCAGTAGTTATCCAAGCGTCAGAAGGAACAGGGAATAGGTGCGCCACGGTTTGGCCGGATTGAATAGTGTGTGACTTTCGGCTGCATCGCTCGTGGAGGCAATCGGGTCATCGGGTCGTCGGGTCACCACCACCCCGCCACGCGAAGCGCGCGTCGGGGACCCCGGGCATCGGATCATCGGAAAACCGAGTTGCACCATCGTCGTTGTGCAGGTAAGGCAGCATTGATTCTGAATGACTTAGAAAAGAGTCACAAGGCAGGGATTATTGCCGCACCAAAATCTCTAGGTTGCGGCCATTGCCGGCTGACTGACGGGCAGCTCGGTAAAGGTCGGCAAAACGGCGGCGCTCATGTGCTCGTGAAGGATGTTGAATGCGCCGCTTTCATTTTTGCGAAAGACCTGAGTCAACCTGGTGAAGGGTATGTCGATCGCAAAGCGCTTTCCATTGGCGTACATTCTGACCATCTTGAAGTGAAAACAATACGAGGCAATGCCCGCATCTTCCGGATTGCCCTGAACATCAATCGTGGAAGGTTTCGCGCTGACTGAAGACATAGGACCGAAGAACTCACGGGTCCTGCGGGCAATGCACAGACGGGCCGGCTCGCTGCGACGGCCGTCCGCCGGAAACACGACTGCATCGGGAAAATAAATACTCTGCATATCGTCTTTGGATTTGCCGGTGTAGAACCTCCAAAACCGTGCAACTTCAGCTCGAATCTGCTCGGCGAAAGCGCTGTCCACAGGCGCAAGCGCGGCCAGGGAGACGCTGCTGCGGTCTACCATGGCGGAGATCAGCTGAGTACTGGTGAAACTGGCAGTTCTGGCGGCCGCAGCCTCAATTTTTGTCCTCTTTCCCGGCTCACTTTGGCTGAAATGCTCATGAATGATCCGCAACTGGTTCCGATCGTCCTTTTGAAAAATCTGGGTCATTCGGCAGTACTGGGAGTGGTAGTCAACTCTGCTTCCATCAGAATCAAGAGTGGAACTGCGGTATTGGCATGGGTAAGAGGCTATAGCAAAACCACCGGCCATCTGGACTTCGATCGCACCTGGTGTGCCCTGAAAAGATGTTTCTGTAGCGGCAAAGTCACGCAGTTTCCGCGCCAGCAGCAGGCGGGCCGTTTCGCTGCGACGGGCCTCCAGCTCAAAAACCGTAGTCGAAGGAAAATACAGATCTTCCACTGATGCTCGTTTGTTCGAGACAGCATTCCAGAAACGATGAACTTGCGCCCGAATCTCATCCGATGAAAAGTCGCTTTTCATTGTCCTCT
>DATDGH010000164.1:0-6200 GCA_036522215.1 Candidatus Angelobacter sp.
CAGGGGCAGCTTTGGTTACTGCGGGGGCTTTCCAGGCCGTTCTCCAGATCTCCAGATCAGAATTGGTGTTCACTTTTTCCTTCCAATTTTTCACGCAGCAGATTACGGGCCCGGTTCAACCGGACTGCGACGTTGTTTTCGCTGATGCCCAGGACTGCCGCGATTTCCGCCTGCGGCAACTCTTCCAGCACCATTGTGATCACCTGACGATAAGGCAGGGGAAGTCCGCGAATGGCTTGCATCAACTTTGAATGGTCCATCCTGATGATGGTAGAGACTTCAGGGTCGGGTCCGGGATCGGGGACATCGTAAGGTTCTTCTGTCTGGGGCAAGGCCGTCCTCCGTCGCCAGACGTGCGTGAGACTGCGATTGTGAGAGATGCGATAGACGAAGGTACGCACCGAGCATTCGCCGCGAAAGTTCGGGAGAGCCCTCCAGATGGCGAGGCGAATATCCTGCAGCAGATCTTCACGGGCCTGGAGCGAGGACTCATATAAGGCTGCAAGGCGAGAGAGGCCGGGGCCGTGATCACGCCACAGCTCCTCATATTGCCGCTCGAGTTGTTGGCGGTGAGCACGTTCCATGCTCTTTTCCAATGCTTGTGCAGCCAATTCTATATGTGCCATGCCGACGAGATGCGTCCGAAGGGGCGTCCTCAAAAGAAATCCTTCGCTTTGGTCAGGTAGTCTCGCGAGTCGACCTGAGCTTACAAATTTTTTCGTTGAAAGGGAAAAATTCGAAGCTGGATTCTTACCTGAATTCTGTAAGGTTCTTGAATTTCTGAGACTACCTCCAAGTGGAAGAAATGAAATCTGAATGCGGAGGAAAAAATGTTTGGTTCGATCCATCATCGTGCCTACCCGAATGTGCCAGCCGGGCGAGTTGTGGTTGTTGTATGCCTGTTGTGGTCCCTGGCAGGCTTTACAGAAGAGCGCGCAGCCGTACGGGCCGGTGCCACCCAGGAGATCTGGGCACAATCACAGCTCGCGGGCCAGCCCACGGGTTACTATCGCGAAAAAACTGAAGCAGGTTCTGATAACCACACGTTGACTCTGATTGAGAACGACTTCGTGATGAATCGTGAAGGCGGCAAGGTCGAGATGAAATCCAGCTCTCAATATGAGGAAGGTGCGGACGGCCATCTCTTGCGAGTACGAACGGACATGAGCAGCTCGAAGCAGGAGACCCACGTGGATGTCACTGTGGGGGCTAATTCCTTGCGGGTCCTGGCGACTACAGGAGGTAAGACCTACGAACGCAGTGTGCCTGTCGAGGGGGCATTAATAGGGCCGGAGGCGGCGCGCCGGCTGGCCCTTGCGCGATTGAAATCTCCAGGTGATGTGTTCACGTATCAGACGTTCTATCCGGAGATGGGAGCGGTGGTCACATTGACTAATACTCTGGTCGGCCCAGAGGAGTTGACCATCGATGGAAAGAAATGGTCGAGTTTGAAGGTGGAACAGGCCCTAAGTGCTATGCCAGGAAAGACCATTCTTTGGCTGGACAGCACCGGCCGGATACTGCGCCAATTGGTTCCGACACCTTTTGGAGATGTGGAAACTGTTCGTACTCCGCAGGACAAGCTGCAACTTGCCGGGGCAGGGCCTTCGCTTCCGGCTGAAACTTTCAGCCGCACTGTGGTCCCTGCAAATATCCGGCTTCCGGAAGAACGCCTGATCGAGGAGATGAAGATCCGTATTACGCAGAGAAAACCGGAGCTCGGCTGGCCCGACTTAAACGCAGAAAACCAGAGGGTACTCGAAAAGACAGCGAACTATGTTGTGCTGGAGATTCATCGTGCCATAGCTGGTGAAGAGGACCACCGTCCCGTTCCCAGCACTCCGGACTCGGCGCCATATCTAAAGGCTAACGCTCTGCTCCAATCAGATGATGCCAATGTTCAGAGCATAGCCCGGCAAGTTGTGGGGAATGATGACAACCTGTTGCGGGCGGCACGCGCATTGCAGAAGTGGACCAACCAAAACATGCACCCAGACATGGGAATCGCGCTGGCGCCAGCTTCTGAGGTGGTGCATGACCGCCGGGGCACCTGCGTTGGCAACTCGATGCTGCTGGGATCATTGGTTCGAGCGGCCGGAATTCCATCGCGCATCCGCATGGGCTTTGTGTACGTTGACGGCGCCTGGGGCGGTCACGCGTGGGTGGATGTGCTAGCGGGGAAGGACTGGGTCGCGCTCGACGGCACCCTCTATTCCCCGGGCCCTGTGGATGCAGCCCGCTTCAGCGTGTTTACCAGCAATTTCGAAGACGGCGGTTCTGCCCAGATGGGCTCGTTTGCCCAACTTGTCGGAAATATGGACATCAAAATTCTCGAATATACCGTGAATGGCAGGCATTTCGTAGTTCCGGAAGATGCCCCCGCCTTCATGGTGGATGGCGACACCTATCGAAACCCGTGGTTGGGACTCTCGGTCACCAAGCCCAGGGCTTTTCATTTCTCCAAGTTGAATGCCATGTGGCCGGATAACACTATTGTGGCGATGGAAGGACCACAGCGCCGGGTGGTGGAGATTGAGAGCTACTCCGGATCGCTTCCAACATCCGAGAGTCCGGACTATGAGAAGTATCTGCACGACGAGGGAATTGTAGGCGAGCAGAAGAAAGTACAAATCAACGACCGCCGCGCTGTTCTCGTCTCCTCAGCCGAGAAAGCTGGTTTGGTGCTAGTCCGAAAGGGAGACCTTTGGGTGATCAAAGCCAGCGGTACTGGCGCGTCCGATCTGCTGATGCAAGTCGCCCAAACGGTAAAGCTGACTGATTCAACGGTTGCATCTGGGTCCGCCAGGTGAGAACCCGAGGCCGGGGTGATCTTTAGGGAAGCTTTCTTTATGGATCAATCCCGCGCCAGCGGTGGTTAATTCGTGTAAGTGCCGCCTGCTTAAGGGCATAGATTGTTAAACTTGACCGCTTTTTATGGCATGAATTCTTGCCAGACTCCCCAGCGTGCTAGCACCGAAGGTCGATGCACTCTCGCGCGTACATGTCCTCCTTCGACATTGCGATGGCCCTTTCTAACGCGTTGTAATCATTAAGTCCTAATGAGTCTTCGACGATAAGAGAGCCAAGGCGCGCGGTCCCTCTTTCCGGCAGCGCCTCTAGTTTGAGGAGAACATCATGCAAATTGGAGTTTATGGCTGCGGATACCTGGGAACGGTAGTAGCAGCTTGCCTGGCCGACTTCGGAGTACCCGTTATTGCCTATGGCAGCGATTCGGTCAACACCACCCTGCTGGCCAGCGGAATCCTGCCCTTTCACGAGAAGAACCTGAGTGACATTGTGCGCCGTGGCGTCCGCGCCGGCAGGCTGATGTACTCCACCCATCTGGAATCCATGGTCCAGCGCGCCGAAATTATTTACCTGGCCGAAGACTCCTGCAAGAATGTCGAGGAGATTGCCAAGGAAATCGGCAATTTCTGCGATCACAACCAAATCCTGGTGCTGGTAACGCCCATGCCGGTAGGCACTGCCCGCAGAATTGAAGAGCGCTTCCGCGCGAGTGGCAAGCAGGCGGTGGTGGTTTCGCACCCAATCTTTCTTTCTGAAGGCTGCGCCGTGGAAGACTTCAATTGGCCGGACCGCATTGTCCTGGGAACAAATTCCACACAGGCAGTTTCTGTGCTGAAGTCGCTCTATCGGCCGCTGGTGATGCGCGGCGTCCCCGTGATTGTGACCAATCATGAGACGGCGGAGCTGGTGCGCGAAGCGTCAACCGCTTTCCTGGCCACCAAAGTTTCATTCATCAACGAGCTTTCCAGTTTGTGCGAGCACGTGAGCGCCGACGCGGTTGACCTGGCACTGGCGCTGGGGCTGGATAAACGTATTGCCCCACGTTGTCTGCAACCGGGATCGCTGGGAGGAACCTTTGCCGAGTCGGACATGGATTCTCTGGCCGACTTGGCCGCGGGTTCGGGAGTTTCATTGAAGATCCTGACGGCGGCGCGCGAAGTGAACCGCGAATTTTGCGATCGCATCATGCAGAAGATTTCCAACGTGCTAGAGACGGTTTGCGGGAAACAGGTCGGGCTTCTGGGGCTGGCATTCAAACCTAATACCAATTCCGTGGCCAGCTCGGCTTCCATTCGCCTGGCGAGAGAGCTGATGCATCGTGGAGCGCACGTGAAAGCATACGATCCCATCGCCATGCCAGATGCGCAGCTTGAGCTTACCGGCAATGTCCGTTATTGCGATTCCGCCTACAGCGTGGCTGAAGGCGCAGACGCGCTGGTGCTGAGCACCGGATGGCCGGAGTTCCGGGCGCTGGATTTCGACCGGATTCGCCGCATCATCCGCCGCCCGATTATGGTGGATACAAAGAACCTGCTGGATGGCGCGAGGATGAAAGCTCTGGGATTCGAATATTTAGGTGTAGGCCGCGCATAAGGTCACAAGCAAGCCTCATCACTGGCTTCCACGAAATGTGGAAGCCTTTTTTGCTTCGTGCCGATCCCGGGAAGACTGTCCAGGAAAGTGAAGGCTGGTTGGCTGAAGGCTGATTGCTATAATCGACTTCATCCATGAAAGCCTACGTTACTGTGATGTTGAAGAATACCGTTCTTGATCCTCAGGGGAAGACCATTCAGGGCGCACTCAAGAAAATGGGTTATAAGGGTGTAGACGCAGTCCGGCAGGGGAAATTCTTCGAACTGGTGCTGGACGGGGGCCTGGACAAAGCGGCGGCCGCCGCAGAGGTTGAACGGATCGCCAGGGAAGTGCTCACCAATCCAGTGATCGAAGAATTCAGCTACCGGCTGGAAGAGTGAAGCCATCGGGTGATCCGGTGATCGCAGCGTGATCTGCAACAGATCGTCGTGACAAACCAAAGTTTGGCCGGGGAGTTTATTTGAGGGGCGGGAATCCAGGTATTCCAGAGTAAAATGAAAACAGAATCTCGGGCAAAGTCCAGACATCCAAAGCAGCTGAATCTGAATACTAATTAGTGAGTACTAAATACTGTTTCTTATGTGCGGAATTGTTGGTTACGTAGGGAAGAAGCGAGTGGTGCCGGTCATTATTGAGGGTCTCCGGCGTTTGGAGTACCGCGGCTATGACTCGGCGGGTATTGCTGTGGCCGGTAATGGCAACAGCCAGGTCCTGCAAATACGGCGGGCTGAGGGCAAGCTGCGCAATCTGGAAGAGACGATCCGTCTGAAGCCCCTGGACGGCACATATGGAATCGGCCATACGCGCTGGGCCACTCACGGACGCCCGACGGAAGAAAATGCGCATCCGCACCGCGACTGCAGCGGCAAAATTGTGGTGGTGCATAACGGAATCGTTGAGAATTATCTTTCCCTCAAGAAAAAACTGATTGAGGAAGGGCACAAATTTTGCACCGAGACAGATACAGAAGTCATTGCGCACCTGATCGAAAAGAATTTCTTCTACAAGGGTAATGGCCACAAGCCCAGCCTGGAAGAAGCAGTGCGCAAGACGGCGAAGGTGCTTACGGGAGTTTTTGCCCTGGCGGTAATCTCGGTGGAAGAACCGGACAAGATTGTGGCCGCACGCAATGGGCCTCCGGCCGTGATCGGTCTCGGTGACGAGGAATATTTTGTGGCCTCAGACATTCCCGCCGTCCTCTCGCACACGCGCGACCTCTTTTTCCTCCACGATGGCGATTTAGCGGTAATCACTCCGGCGGGTGTGCAGCTCATGGATTTTGACGGCACGCCCGTTGTCCGTGAGGTGCAGCACATCACCTGGGACCCCATCATGGCGGAAAAAGGCGGCTTCAAGCATTTCATGCTCAAAGAAATTTATGAGCAGCCACGAGCCGTCCGCGAAACCGCGCTGGGAAGAATTTCACTGGATACAGGCAAAGTGTTTCTGGAGGAGATGGAGATTACGGAAGAGGAATTCCGTAAGACGCAGAAGCTGAATATCGCAGCTTGTGGCACCAGCTGGCATGCCGCCCTGGCGGGCAAGTTCATGATTGAGCGGCTGGCGCGCATTCCTGTAGAGGTTGATTATGCCAGCGAGTGGCGCTATCGCAATCCCATTATCTCCAACCACGAACTCACGTTGCTGATCACGCAGTCAGGCGAGACGGCGGACACGATTGCAGCCCAGCGCGAGGCCAAGGCCAAGGGATCCAAGACGCTGGCCATCTGCAATGTAGTAGGCGCGATGATTGCCCGTGAAGCTGCAGGCACTGTTTACACTCATGCAGGTCCGGAGAT
>DATDGH010000165.1:0-5583 GCA_036522215.1 Candidatus Angelobacter sp.
CGTCTGGCAGATGTTTGCCGGAGTGGTTCCGGAGGCAGACCAGGCGCTGAAGGAGATCGCGGAATTCGTGTCGCAGAAGTTCGCTGGGGCTTCGAGGCTTGGTGGTAAAGCACCATCCGATTTAAGTTCTATGATCTAGAGAATTTTCGGGTATTAATTCTGCCGCAATACGGCCTCACCCTGGATTAAAGTCCAGGGCTGGAGCCCGCGACTCGGCAAGCGAGTCGCCTAGAGTAGCAGGCTTCGAAAAAGTCAAACCATTTGTTTAAAGCGCTCCTCCGCTTTGCGGATGCACGCTAGCCCGACTTGCGGGGCAGCAAGGAAGCGGTTCATTTTTGGCTGTTTAATGTGGACTGAAATCCATTCGGCACGAACAGAACTCGTGCCCTTTCCAGAGACTCGAACCTACCATTGTGAACAAGACGTGCCGCCCCGTCCGGGGCTCGAACTCGTTTTTTTGCTTTCCCAGCCCTCACGAGGCTGGGCTCAGTAATTTCGCGCCTCCGGCGCTGGGTCTTTGTGATTCCTTCTTTCTCGATTCTCTGATCTAATTTTTTGGAGCCACCTGATTTGCCAGAGTCTCTGGTTCACCTAAGTGCCCCACAGGGTGCTGGCGCTGATACAAATCTGGTTCTCGCGAAGGTTGTTTTTCCGCAAGCTGCTAGAGCTTTTCCAGCGTAATGGATCCCTTCTCAGAACGCAGATGCACGTGAGTTCCACCGCCATTGATGGTCCCGCGGACAGAGCTGCTGGAGCCTGCTTCAGCCGCAATGGTGAAATCAGACTGGAAGCTGGAGCGTCTGCCGCCGGAATAATCCAGCGTGATGGCGACATTCTGCGGCGCTTTGAGAACAATGGTTCCTTTTTCTGTTTCAATATTCACGCGCTCGCCCAGGCTTCTTGCTTCAATGGAGGCTTCGCCCTTCGCCATTTGCACATCGAGAGCGCCGCGGATGGAGACGTCCTTCAACTGCACTGTTTCTTTGTAAGTCTCAACCTGGATACCGCCGCTGGTCCCGCGAATTTCAATGGGTGACTTGTAGCTGCTGATGCGAATGTCTCCGTCCGTTGCGGAGATGTCCATCACCGGCTTGTATCCCTTGATCTGGAGGTTGATCTTGCGCGGCACTTGAATGGTCAGCTCCACGGCAGCCTGATAACCTTCATGATTGTCCCAATCGGTAGTTGAGCAATTGCAGGCTGGATATTCCACTGAGACTTCTACCCGGTCATTAGCATTGGCGAAACGAACCTGGGTATTGGCCATCCACCAGGTCCTGTCCTTATCGGCGCCTTCAAATCTCTTGAGGACATTGACAACCACCTGGCTGTTGTCCGAGCCGCTCACGCGGATCAGACCTTTGTAATTCTCAATGACCAGCGTTCCGCCAGACTGAATGGCAAAACTGCGCTGGAAGTGATCTTCTGTCTGCTGCGCGAACGCGGGAATTGCGAACAGCAATCCGCCAACGAGCACCAGGGTGAGAATGGCCGCCGAGCCTCTGGTTGTGATCTTCATGGAGAGGCCCTCCTTTCACAGGCGAATACTTGAGAACCGGAAAAAGGTTCCCGTTTGGTCGCTACGCCGAGGGCGTAGTCACATTCAGCCCGCACACTTCTCAGGGCTAAAGGGTTGCAGCATGGTTGGCGTGAAACAAGCTCTATTGTTCTTCTTAGATCGAGGCCCGCTTCACCAGGGCGGCAAGGGAACGGTTCTTCTCGTATTCGCCCAACGAATTGGCAATGCTCAGGTATTTTTCACGTTGAGCGCCTTCCAGCGAATACTTTTGCGCGACCGCGACCAGGACTCGCGCCTTCTCGTAATCCGAGCCCATATGTGCAGTGGCATCCAGCACCTTGTCCACGGCCTCTTTGCTAAGGGCGTTGTGCTGCATGAGCGCCATCAGGCTCCGCGACCGTTCATAGTCCGAGCCCATGGAACTCACGACTTTCAGGTATTGGCCCATTTGCTTTTCGTCGAATTTCCCTTTATCGACCAATCCGTTCAATAGCCGCGATTTCTCATAGTCTGAGGTGATGGTGGTGGTTGCATCCATGATCTGGTTAATCTGCTTGGCATCCAGCGAGTATTTCTGCATGGGAGCCAGCAGGTCTCTTGATTTCTCGTAGTCAGATTGAATGGACGACACCATTTTGAGATAAAAATCCAGGGACGTCTGATCAAATGATTTCTGATCCAGCAGGGACAGCAGGATTCGTGATTTTTCGTAGTCGCTGTGAATGCTCTCGGCGGAATGCAGAGCCAGCCCAATGTCCTGCGCCGAGAGGTTAGGCCGCTTGAGCAGTTCGATGAGCACTCGCGAGTGCTCGTAATCGCTCTTGAGCTTTTCTGCCGCATTGAGGAAGGCAGTGCGAGAGGTCTCATCCGCGAGCTGGTATTGACGCGCAACCACGATGAGGATGCGCGCCATCTCGTAGTCGCTTCCCATCTGCTGCCCTGCCTGAGTGATGACGCGCACTACAACCGGCGAGGGAAGGTTGGGCTGCTGCAGCAGCTTGCGAAAGTAAAGGCCGCGCACGTAGTCGCCTTGCAGATTATTGATCTCATCCAATACGGCGGTTGGGCCCCCTTTGGCCAGAAGGAGGCGCACGCGCGAGTCAGCGGCAAACCCAGTGCTGCGTTCCAGGGCCAGCAGGAAACTTGAGAACCAGGATTTGGCCTTTTCGTCAAACGCCTGCTGTGTCCCGTTAACTTTGTAAACGTACTGCAGGCCGTTTGCGGAAGGAGTCACTTTGACCTGTTTCCAGGTGTCGCCCTGGCGTTGATTTACCTCAAAGAAGCCGCCGGAGGAAATGCTTTGAATGTCTGTAGCTTCGGCATTGAACTCGATGTGGCCGTCCGCACGCAGGTCGACGCTGCAATCGTCACCGGACCATGATGCTGTCCAGTGTTCGTGGCCATTGTCGCTGTTGATGCTCATGTTATGGAGCTTGACGTTGTGGCCGCAGATCGGCAGATCGGCGCCCGGTACTGCAGGCACAGCGGGAACGGCAGGCACGGCGGGAACCGCTGGGACAGCCGGCACGGCCGGTACAGCCGGCACGGCGGCAACTGCCTCGCGAGACTGAATCTGGCTTCTCAGCTCAGCTATGCGGTCTTGCAGCTCCTCTAGTTTGTAGCCTTGGTTCGATGATGCGCGACTCCTTAGCTCTTGCGCCAAGCGGTGCAATTCAGCAAGACGGGCCCGCAGCTCACTCAGTTCGTGGCTGTCCGCTAGCTCGGGCGGCTCGGGGGGCTCAGGCGGCTCGGCTGCTTCCGGGGGTTCTGGGGGCTCCGGTGGTTCAGCTTCTTCCATGACATCTGCGCTCGGCGTGGAGGCAAGGGGCGATTCCTGTGATCCCGAGCCCGGAGTGGAGGCGCGCCCGTCCGCGCGTGGCGCGGCGCCCGGAGTCGAAGCCTGGGCCGGTGTTGCTGGAGAAGGCTTTGCTTGTTGCGCGGCACGGATCGCCGCCAGGGGAAAGACGATGCAGAGAGTGAGTGTTGCAATCACAAGTGCCACTCGTCGCGAAACGGAACCGCGGCGTAATTTCGGATTGAGAAGCGCCATAAGTCTCCCTTCCAATTGTGAGCGTCGCGCCATGGCCAGGGCAGGGCCAAGAGCAGGCTGCCGCAGTCCTGATGCAATCTCCAGCAGCTCATGCGCATATTCTGAAGGTTTGGTTCCAGTGGCCAGGACGTGATCATCGCAGGCCCTCTCACGTTCGGCGCGCATGGCCAACATAGTCGTCCAGATCAGCGGATGAAACCAATAAAGAACTGCAGCAAAGTCGGCAATGATCTGGGTGATTGAGTCCAGGCGCTTGATGTGCGCCAACTCGTGATGAAGTACGGCGTTGCGCCGCACTGGCGTCCACTCAGAGTAATCCGCAGACAGGATTATTTTGGGATGCAAGGCGCCGGTGGTGAGTGGAATTTCCGTGTCCGCGCTTTCCAGCAATGCGACCTGGCGCCGAATTGCCAGGAGATGCGCAACCTCTTTCGTCTGCGTGGTCCAGGTGTCATCGCGGAGCGGGATGGCTTTTGCGACCAGGCGCATCAGCCGCAATCTGCCAATCAGCAGTCGTAATAAGGTTATGGCCGCGCCCAACATCCAGATCATTCCCAGTATGCCGGGCCAATTCACAGTGGATTCACGAGAAACGGCTGCCTGAGTATCACCGCGAACAATGGCCCCAGTAATTTGCTGAGGAGGGGTGGCAACAGCGGGCAGCGGGGCTGCCGGCTTTTGACGAACGCGCCGTGGCGTGATGGGTACCGCTACCTCAGCCTGGCTTGCCGTTGGGTTGGACGAAATAACGGGGACTGCTATAGCTGGCGCTGATGTGTTTGTGGCTTCAGGCCGGAGTTGCGGAACGCCTGGCACCTTCCAGGCAGGGAGAAGGGAAGAGAGGGGGGCTAACAACAAGGCGGCGCACAGAGCGCATGTTCGGACCAGGTGCCGGGAAGCGGAAGAGCGATTCTTGAGCGCCCTTCCTGCGCCCCAGGCCAGGAGCAACAACAATGTAGCCTTCAGAGTAGTTTCAGCGATGATGGCAAAGAGCCAGGAAAAAGTATTCATCTCCTATCTCCCTTCCTGTTGTGCTTTCTTAATGATTTGCGAGAGGTACTGCTTGTCTTTGCCGGAAAGACGCGTGTCAGTCATTTCCAGCAGGGCCGCCACAGCCTGCTCGGGCGAACCTCCGAAAAACGTCTTCACCATGTGCCGGAGCGCAGACGCCCGCACCTGGCGCGTATCCAGCGCCGGTAGATAGACGTATTTGAGCCCCTTTTGTTCGTGGCGCAGGTATCCTTTATCTTCCAGGAAGCCCAGCATGGCCCGCACGGCTGAGTAGCTGGGCGGGTCAGGAAGGTCCGCTCTGACTTCTGCCACGGAACCCTTGCCTTTGCGATAGATCACATCCATGATCTGCCGCTCTCTTCGGCCTAGTTGTGAGTGCTGTTCGCCTGCCATGGTCCTCCTCACTCAAGCGCATCTGCTAATCCACTAGCACATGCTAATATATTAGCAGAGATTGTCAAGGGGAATTGAAAACTTTTTTTGCGAGACACATTGCTGTTCTGCAGGCGGGTGTTCGCTACATTCGGGAATTGAGTAAATGGGTAATTTGTTAATTGAGTAATTGAAAGTCAAAGGCGAAAATTTTTACGGGGTGGGAAGGTAATGCCGGGGGCAGAGAGAAGTAAGGATCGGGAGATCCTGTCTAGCTAGATCTCCCGAGGCTTGAGGTCCGAGACTTATAGCATTTCAGAACAATGTAACCCTTCAAAAATGCAGCCCGATGCGATTCATGAGGCAGTAGGGACCTCTCGCTTCGCTTCGAGGTAAACTAAAACTTCACGGTTCCCGCGACATATAAGGCGAGGTAGCCGCGATTGCAGCCAGGTCCGGTATTTCTCCTTTTTTCTGCAACTGCTCATATATCTTTTCGTATTCAGAGAACGGAGGGAACAGTTTTTCGCGTTCTTCCAGCGACTCAGTCGAGCCTTCCGGAGCGGTAATGAAGGCGCAGAACTTTTCCTGGGTCCGGGCCTGCTTGTTGAATTGATCCAGCCACAGGAAC
>DATDGH010000166.1:0-6266 GCA_036522215.1 Candidatus Angelobacter sp.
TGACAGCATTCACAACGCTGAAAATCGCGGCGTTTAGACCGATTCCAAGAACAAGCGTTGTGATGACGAGCAGCGTCATTCCAGGGCGCTTGGCCATGAGGCGCAGGCTGTAGCGTCCGTCCTGGATAACTGAATTCACGCCAAACAGAGGACCTTTCGCAAAAGGATTTTAGAACAGGCCGAAAACAACGCGGGTAGAGGTAAAATCCTGCTGTTTCGTGACCGAACAATCAGAGGGACTGCTAACATTGTGGGCACATTTGGACGGTGCTGGCGTGAGGGTTTCGATTGTCGGAAAAGCCCAGCCCGGCAAGTTAAGTAGCAGAAGGAAGACGTTATAGACATTCGATCAGGTCCAAGGGGATTTGCGATCCCAGTTCCCGCCAAGGATGGTTGGGATCGCAAACCGTTGTCTTTTCTTCTCCTTATTCCTGTTCGGCTTTTGAGTCACTAGGGGACGAGGATTCCCAATGTCCCGATTAGTACGGGTCTGGCCCTCTCTCTATGTATAGCCGATATTAGGTAAAAACTGTCTATCTTGTCAAGGTTCCAAAAGTTACACCATTTGTCGGGAGAACCCAAGCGGTGAAGACGTTCGAGATTGAATTATTTCAATTCAGGAGAAAAAAATGAAACGGAGCATAATTGTGGTGTTAGTGTTAATGGCCGCCATTGCTGTATACGGAACTGAGAGGTCGGCTCAGTCGGTGAGCTCCGAAGCTCGGTTTTTTGGCGGGCCAGTATGTCTTCCAGGTGATCCATGCGGACCGGATGCAGCGCGGAGTACCGTGATGCCGAATGTATTAGAGATTGAGAAGCGCGGCGGACCCGTGTGTTATCCGGGTGATCCATGCGGGGCGGGTGGAAGACCGGAGCTTCAAGTCGCCTCGGACTCCAAGAAGTTTGGCGGGCCGGTGTGCTATCCGGGTGATCCGTGTGGACCAAGTGGTACGCAGTAAGATTGGTCGTTCCCTTACATAAAAATGAGCCGTGACAGATGATGCTCTGCTACATCTTGGCTTGATCCTATGACAAGTGTGTTCGCGATGATAGCTTGGAAGCATTGGCTGGCATTAGCAGTCTTTTACGGAGTTTTTGCTGTCAATTTGGTTCTTGACACATGGCTTCTGAGTGTCCTCTATAAGCAGAAAATAAGGAAGCACCTGCCTTGGTTTGTTTCATATGTAGTGTGGGAATTTATTCAGACAGCAGTCGGATTGGGAATATGGGTTTTGAGGCCGCGTTTGTACGCGACAGTGTTTTGGTGGATGGAGGGGCCTCGGATCGCGCTGCTTGTGGGAGCGGTTTGGGAGAGTCTGTTACGAATCTTTGAGGGCTTCAAGTCTTTGCTCCGCTGGGCAGTCTTTTGTGTAGTTCTGGCTGTGGTGTTCTATTCAGCATGGAAATCCGTGTATGCTCCACCGGTTCAAAGTGATCGATTGGTTTCTTTCATACTGGCAGCGGAATTTGCTTTTCGGTGGGGAATAGCAGGCGTTTCGGTTGTATCAATGGGTCTGATGTGGTTTGTGCAGGAGCCAATGGGTAGTCGTGAAGATGCTGTGGTGACAGGATGCGGCATCGCCTCGATAGCATTTGTTGCAAATGTGCTTAGTCGGTCGCTTTTTGGAACACGCTTTATATTTTTTACTCAGTACCTGCCCGATGTGGGATACTTTGTTGCTGCATTTTATTGGATTAGAGTATTTAAGCGTCCAGTTCAGGAATTCGGATTCAAAGAGTTGGGGATGGGACCAGAGGATATCCGTAGAGAGATGCGCCGTTACGGCGCATTGATTGAAAAGATTTTGCATAGCGTGAGGAAACTATGGTGATGATTTTCCTTTTCAGCTTGCCAGTTGTGCTGTATGCAGCGTTGGCCGTTCTTAGAATGCGGCGAGACCTGAGTCATCCGCCTGCCATCGCGTTCGGCTGCCTTATTCCAATCGTCTGTGTCGTCAATGCTGAAGAAATACAAGCGTTTTGCAGGGAAATAGAGAAGCTGAAGCAAAAGGAAAATCATCTTCGGCGTGAAAGGCGCTGGAAACAATTTCGAATTCTGTGGGGATTCCTCCGGGAAATGACATTTAACACGAGGCTGTTTCAGGGAGGGATCAGATTCGAGCACACCAAGATCGATCCCGCAAAGTCCTCATTGGACTATGCACCGCGAGAAACATTGATCGCCGAACTTGTCCCCGAGGCGGCTGAGATGAGGATGAAGTTGTACAAGGCGCAAGTCAGTTTTCTAAGTCGGACCATCCTGGGATTGCGCGTCGATCAAAAAGTATTAATAAGCCTTCTGGGACACTACAAACGACTGGAGCAGGACATTATCGCCCTGGCAGGCATGTCCGAAGATAGGTGCTATCGCGACATGCTTATTCAGAATTTAGGGTTAAGGGATTGGCGAATCTTCGACGGCGGTTCCGAACCTGAGCCAGCATAAGGAGTAATTGGTCGTTACACCCTGAGTGATAGCTTTGTGGAAATCTCTTTGCGGAGGAACACCCTCATGAAAGACCAGTTGGATGCGGTCGAACAGAAAGATTCTGGCCCGACTCTTCAAAGTGGCGTGGGCATATTTATAGTTGCGGCTGAGACAGGGCAAGCTGCTTCGCTAAATGATCGTAAGCTCTCAAAGAAATTCAATCCGCTTGTGATTCCGGCTCCCCATCACGTGGATTACTGCGGAGATTCGAGTTCAGGAGATGGCTGTCCTGACAAGTAGCGAGTTCCTTCTCAGGCGGGAACAATTCGGAGGCCTGCTTTTTCACAAGCCTACGGCATTGATGTTTTTTCTGAATGCCGACGGCTATGAACTTTGCGGAGCCTATTTGGCCGCGGAGCGAGCCAAGAGGCTTGACCTCTTGGCTTCGACGTACGATTTAAGTCTTGCAGAGTTAGCTAACATGTGGACTGTGCTCTCGGAGAAGATTTCCGCTCGGATTGCTGATTCAGGCAACCTGGAACTCTCCTTCGATGAATTCACGTCGATTAGCGAATTACCGGCTGCAGAACGGCACTTAGTCACTCCGGTGTTTTTTTCCTGGGAACTGTCAAACGTTTGTAATTTCGACTGTAACTACTGTGCTACAGATTCTTCCGCTTTCAACAAAAACCATCAGGGCTTTTCGCGCGAGGAAGCGTTTCGTGTGGCTCAGGAACTCGTGGAGCTCGAAGTATGCCAAATCTTCTTGTCCGGCGGGGAGCCTTTTGCGGTGAAATATCTTGGAGACTTGGTGGAATTTTTGACGGATGCCAACCGTTCTGTGATTGTTGCTACGAATGCCACTTTACTGACGAAGCAAGAGTTAAGAAAGTTTCGGAACTGCGTGTTGCAGGTGAAATTTGACACATTGGATAGTGGGCGCTATGAGGCTATAACGGGGATCAGGGGTTCTTTTGAGCGATTTCTAAACGGGGCGAGAACGCTGGCAGATTCCAGCTTGCAATATTACTTTCAGGCGGCGCTTACTCCGCGTGACATCGGTTCGCTTGAGGGAATGGTCGACTTTGCTCTGAAGCATAACGCTTGGAAGATCAAGTTTGTTACAGTCATTCCGACTGCTCGTGGAAAGTTTGCAGAGTGGCAATTCTCAGATAGTGAGGCGAGCAGGCTCACGAAAGAGTTAGCTCGACTCAGCCAGAATTATGGCAAAGTTGTAGATTTCAAGGGCGTCGGTGTTACGTTCAATAGTTACAAGCTGCCGAATCCAAAGGAACACCCGATAACCGATTGCAAAGCGACGCGGTGCTACATGCGGCTCACATACAACAGGAAATTTGTTCCGTGTAACTGCGCGAGAGAAGTAACCATAGGGCCTTTTGCAGTCGGCAACATGCGAAGGATCTGGGAGGGTGACAGCATTCGGTCGTTGAGGGCGTCGTCATTTTCGTGCCCAGTCCGAATTCCGAAGGTAGTTCCATCGGCGAGCTACGTTTTCAACATCATACAATGACACTACTAATCGCATTTTGTGGACGAAACACTCAGAGAGATCACTTCTTGGTTCGTCGTTTAGAGGGTTGCGGAACGTGCGTATTCCACAAAACCTTCATCTCTGGATGCTGCATTGTGGCCTGTTGGTGGCGTCGATAGAGAACGTCGGCAGCGTGTAGGGCATATTCGTCACCACCCAATTTCCGTCAGGTTGCTTACGAAAAATGGGTTGAACCGTCTGAGCAAGCGGGTCTACTCCACAAATTATTTCGCCGCTTTTTGTCAGTTCGACGCGAGTCTGGCAGGTAGCCCTTGCAGAAACATCGGAATCCAACAGTAGTTGCTCGCAATTCTCAATAATCAAGCGGCCGATATTTAGTTCAGCCCCGCTAACGTCGTCCGGCGCTTTGCCCTTCCACCTATAGATATAGCGCTGTTGTTGGATGTCTGAGCCGGCCGAGTGTCCCTCCATCCGAATGGGGATCGCTGACGAATTAGCACCATTGGCTTCTACCCAGGTCCCGGCCAAAACGTCGGTTTTGCCCCGCTGAAATGATACATGTAGCGCCGCTATCGAAGGAGGGATCCTTAGTCGCCGTTCAAATTCACCTTGCCACCTTACGGTCAGGTCTGAGGTTTGCCCAATTTTTCCGACAATCCCACTTACTGATCCAGAGGCGCACCTGTTCTGCTCCCACGCAGCACGAAAGATAGCATCATTATAATCAGCTTCATCTTTGCAAGTTTTGAATGATCCTTGCACCGCTGGTGGCTGCTGAGTCCCGATTACTTGAAGGTCAAAAGTATCATCAAAGTGGAACGTCAGATTTCCATCCGGGCGCGAACGCAGACCTGCAAAGGTGCCGGATAAATCTGGATAGCTGACCATAACGGTCTGTTTCTCAAGCAGTCCGGCATTCAACATGCGCCGAATTGGATGCATCCAGGTGAGATCAGCTCTCTCTTGATCGAGTTGCGCGATCAGCGGTGCGATAGATATTTGCACGGAGCCGCCATTCCTGGAATCAACATAACTCTGTGCCAACTGTGTGGCTCTGGATGCATTTAGTGTCTTGCTACAAGCCGCAAGGAGACAGAGTGATGAAAGTGCTATGATTCTGCTCGCAAATCTCATCTTTTTACACCATGAACCGGTTCTCATATTTGTTCTCCAACAATTGTCCAACACAGAATTAAAGATTCCGTTGAACAACGGGCTGGTCAGAACTAGGGGAATTGTGGTGCCATATTAGCGGGAGATATTCGTAAAAACAAGACTGAATTAAACAAGACCGTTTTCGAAACAATGCAGTCCAGAGGATCATTAGATCGATATCGATGTTAAAAGTGTTTCTTCCCACATATCAACTGCTCCGCGATCTCAACTGTTTACAGGTGTCCAGTGTGAGAGAAATTCTGATTTAGGCTTTCCCATTTTTTATTGCCTCCTCAGTCGGTTATCATAGGTGCCCGCAAGCAAGCGGTCACGACAACTTTCGCACAGTTGCTCAGTGGCCCTGGCTAATAGGCCACACAGAGAGGAGAAAGCCGCTAATGGCCACGTCAAATTCTCGTTCCTTTGGGTGGTGGATTGGAATTCTTGTTGCTGCAGCAGCAATCGTCTTCATTCTTCGATACCTGGACAGCGGAAATCGAGGGCAGACTCCAAATTCAAGCGTGGCATCGGTTCCAGCGACCAGCGCGCCTGCCCCTGCTCCTGCAAGGGACCCGATCGCAGAAGCGGCTAACTCATATATCGTTCGACATTTCTTGAAATGTGGGAATGTTAACTTCTATAGCACCCAAAAGATGTGGAGGAGAGATTATGAGTTTAAGGGTCTGCAGTGGAACTGGAATGCTTTGCCGGTTTCACAGGCCGATACACTGAATGGAGTCGAATGGAAAGGAACTCTTCACATCCGTTGCCAGGCATACAGAGATACTGAATGCGGTGAAAAATGGTGTGATTGGGAAAGCTGTGCTGGGAGTGGTATGACTGCATTTAGAAGTTTTAAGCCAGATGTCGGAATGACGAAAAGGAGAGGGAGCTGGTCATATGGACTGACGCCGTCTTTGGAGAGTCTTGCTGAGGCCGGGAACAGCCAGGTGGTCGAAAGTCTGAGTCCGAACAGTGCATGCCGCTTTTATGAATCATTGGGAAACCCTGAATTGCTCACGAAGGAGTCGCTGCGTCAAAAAATAGTCGGTGAGTGGAATTGCGAAGTATCTAATTCTCAGCCCGGATATACGATACCGCGATATACAACTCGATTCAACGCCAATGGAACGGAGCACATTATTGCCCACAGCGGAGAAGGAGATGGAA
>DATDGH010000167.1:0-2114 GCA_036522215.1 Candidatus Angelobacter sp.
ATTGCTGAACTCAGGTGGGAAAACGCCAGGCGTAGGTTTAGGATTTTGTCTCTGGGTTTTGGCTAAATACTAATTACTAAGTACTAATCACTGCTTTTCTGGTGAGCGCGGCAGGAATCGAACCTGCGACCCCGCCTTAAAAGGGTCCTGACAAACCGTAACGTATTGAAACTGTGCCGCACGGATGGCTTCTAACCGCACCTTCAGGAACCCTTGGAGACGCCCTATCGGCCCCTTAACGGACCCTTGAATTTTGCTGGTCACGCGCTCTTAAGGCAACACGCCCGGAGGACATTGAAGGTCCTTTCCGTTCTGGTCGATGCACAGAGACTTTGCCGACAATGGAAGAATCTGCAAGGACTTCAGGAATTCGATAATGCAATCCTGATCGTACTTGGAGGACGCACGAAATGCGGCAGCGGAAGCAGCAGCTTCTCCTGCGTGCGCGAGCACC
Source organism: Candidatus Angelobacter sp. (assembly GCA_036522215.1). Classification (GTDB taxonomy): domain Bacteria; phylum Acidobacteriota; class Terriglobia; order Terriglobales; family Acidobacteriaceae; genus Angelobacter. Next base: position 455 of record DATDGH010000167.1, read on the forward strand.
GCTTCCCGCATAGTCGTGTACAGGCCATGGTGCCCGAACGAATGCTGATTGGCAATTCCCCAAAGCTTGCGAGTGATGAACTTGCCATTTCCCGCAAAGAAGGCCGCTGTCCCTGGTGTCTGATTCATATCCAGTGGCTCTCGATTGGGATCGCCGGGGCCGCTGGTGATGTCATGGAGTTTCAGGTCAGTATAGGCGGGCACGTAGACGATCCCATTGGAGACTTTAAGCCGTGGCTGAGGAAGCTCGTCGCTGGTTAAGTCTATATTGATCGCGGGAACTTCTCCGGCGCGAATATTTCCGTGCGGATTGTAGGGACCTGGCTCCGAGTAAACCCATCCGTTGTTCTCAAGAGGCAGGCTTTCCATGTGGCAGGCCGTGCAACCAATCGCGCGAAACTTCTTCTCTCCCATCATGACTGCCTCGCGAACTTCCGGATCCGTGCTGATCTTGCGCCCCGGAACCGCCATGGTGGCTTGAAAGACAGTAGCCGCAGTGATGTCGGCCCGCGTCAATTCGTTGACAAAGCCGTCGCCATCTGCGTCCACGCCAATGCCAAAGCGTTCTTCCGACTGCATGCCATGGTGGTGATTGAAGGCGCTGTTGGTGAATTCGCGCAGGGATACGACGTTGCCCGCCTGATGAAAAGGACGGATAACCAGGCTCGGCCGATTGTCGGGCGCAACCATCTTCAGGCTGAGCGCGGAGATCCCAATTACCTGGGATGTGTCCCAAGTGCCATTGGTGTTTCTTCGAATCGTGCCGAACGAGATTCCTTTGGAGGTCAAGGATCGCGATCCGCCGGGAGGCGTAGCGTCACGAATGGCCTGGAGGTCGGCAGTGATCTGGCGGGCCAGCATTTCTATGAAGCCGGAGCCGGACATGCCAATGGTCTTGCGGAAATTGGCGATGGACTGAAGAGTAGTGGGATTTCCTATCTCGTCCGCCGCGGTTTGTGTGCCGGCAATATTGGTTTGGTTGAAGGTAGCAAAATCAAACCGCTGGCCAAGCACAAAGACGTTGGAGGCAATGTCGCCACCGCCGCCTATATAAGGTTTGTTGTGGCAGCCGGAGCAGGAGTTGGTGTCCGGCCCGGAGATACGATTGAAATTGCGGGGGAAGACCAACGGCTCGTGAGCATCGGCCAGCGGAGCACCCGTCCCTTTGGTTAAAGGACGGCCAGCCCCTTCCTGGATTGTCCACATGGCATCGAACAGCCTGCGACCATAGTCAATCAGGGCAGGGATCGAGACCTTGTATTCTTCTCCGTCCTGCATGTGCTTCGGGATGGCGACTTCGCGGCCAATCTCTTTGTCTTCAGCCCATACATTGCGAAAGCAAACGATGGCTGAGAACAAGAAACACAGGCTTGTGATTCCGCACACGCGCAGATGCCTTGCCATTGTCTTCCCCCCTTTCGAGAGTCAAACGGTCAGTAACCAACTTGTCGTTCAAGTTCAATGCAAGTGGACAACTGTCCTCCAGTGGACGGGCTTTGTCTTTGGCTTCCAATTACCCACTTACCAAATTACCCACTTACCAAATTTTCAGGCTCTCCTCACTGCGTCCACGTCGCCTTCACGAACCCCAACGACAGGTCTGGAAGGAACGTGATATTCGCTGTGGCCGTGGAAGATTGCAGCGTGCCTTGCAAAGCAGT
>DATDGH010000168.1:0-3918 GCA_036522215.1 Candidatus Angelobacter sp.
ACTCGGCATGCCTGCAGATGGATTCGCGAACCAGATCAGGTGACAAGTTGCGTGGTCAAACTTGGAACCGCGATTACGTGGTCGCGGCTTTTGTAGCGTTGGCCCTGAGCACGCGGCGCAGGACTGCCAGCAACTCAGAGACATCGAAAGGCTTTACGAAGCAAAGGATCTGGGCGGTATTCAGAAAGCTGCGGGGGCCGGGGTTGTGCCGTTCGGGAAGCATCAGGACAGTGCGAGAAATGAGTTCCGGGCGAGATTCGCAAATCCAATGAAGTACGCCGGCGCTGTTTACAGAACGAGGTGCATCATTTTCCAGCAGGACGATATCAAATGGTTGCTGCCGCAGCCATTCAATAGCTTTCTCGCCGGAGCTGAGAGCCACCACGTCCAACCCGGATGCCGCAAGCACCTCCCGCTCGAAATCAAGGACGGCATCTACATCCAGCAGAAGCACGCGGCCTTGCAGCGTGGATTCGCGCCGGGCGACAATGCGCTCGCCTTCGGTCATGGGCTTTTCGCCCACAGCCGCGGGAAGCCGGACCTGGATTAATGCTCCCCCGCGCGAATGGTTCCAGGCAGTGATTTCTCCTCCATGCTCCTTCACAATGCCATAGCAGATACTCAGGCCCAACCCTGTGCCTTTGCCCACCCCTTTGGTGGTGTAAAAGGGATCAAACACATGCTTGGGATCAGCCATGCCTGCCCCGGAATCGTGAAACTGGCAGACCACAAATCCATCGTCCGCGGAGATGCTGATCCGCAGCCAGCCGCCGGGGCCTTTTTCCAAAATGGCATCCACTGCATTATTGATGATGTTGAGAAAGACCTGCTCCAACTGGTGTGGATCGGCCACGACGAAGGGCAAGGTGGAGGCAAAGTCCCGTTCGAGAAGGATGCTGTGAGTTTTCAGCTCATAATCGCGGAGCGCAATGGTATCTTCCATTACGTTGCGCAGGTCCGCGTAGACGCGCTGGGGCTTGTGCTGGCGGGCAAAGGAGAGCAGGTTTTGTACGATTCGTTGCGCCCGTTCCGTCTGCTTGTACAGCTTGCGCAGGAATTCCCGCACATGCGGCGATAAAGGCTCGCCCTCCAGCAATTGCGTGTATCCGCTGATGGCTGTGAGCGGATTGTTCAATTCGTGAGCGACGCCGGAGATAAGGCGGCCGACGGCAGACATCTTTTCGCTCTGCAGAAGCTGCTCCTGGGTGCGGCGCAGATCTTCATAGGCCTTTCTCGTTTCTTCGTAGAGCTGGATTTTGTCCACGGTGGTGGCAAGCTGGCGTCCCACGGCGATCATCACATTTTCGTCGGAGGGCCCGAATTGGCGGGCAGAGCGACTGCTGGTTCCCAGCACTCCCAGAATGTCCTGTTTTCGCCACAGGACCATCCATAGCAATGAGTTCAGCCCCTCGGCTTCAATAAATTGGCCGGAAAAGGGCGAGGCGGCGATGATGGCGTGGTCCTTCAGGATTTCAGTATGTTCCGCTTTGATGGCATCCATCACTTCTTTCGGCATCGGGAATGTGTTGTTGCTTTGCAGCCAGGCGCTGCGGTGTCCGTAGCCGGCGCGCTTGCGAAGGGTGCTGGTGGACTGCTCAAAGAGATAAAAACCGGCCGTATCTGTGCCGAACAGCTCCACGATCTGCAGCAACGCGGTCTGGAGTATCTCGTCCAGATCGAACGACTGATTGAAAGTAACGGCAATGGAGTTCAGAGCGGAGAGTTCGCGGTTGCGGCGGTGAATTTCATCTTCAGCGTGCTTCTTGTCCGTTATGTCCAGCACAACTCCCTGATAGCGCTCATTACTTCCATCAGGATCTGAAGTTGCAAAGCTACTCTCGATCACAGCGATCTCTCGGCCATCCTTGCGCCTGAGCAAAAACTCGAAGTTACGGACAAACCCATGCTCTCTCATTTCCGCCAGAAATTTGCGGCGGTCCTCCATGTCCACATAAAGGGATTCCGCAACGTTTTCCACTTGCATTAGTTCTTCCCTGCTGGAATATCCCAGCATGCCAAAAAACGCGTTGTTGCAGTCCAGAATGCGGCCCTGGGGTGAGGAGACAAAAACACCTTCCTGCACGTGATCGAACAGCGTCTTATAACCGGCTTCGACGGCTTTGACCTCGCTCAAGTCCTTAACCGAGCGCACCAACTGCTGCACCAGGCCGCGGTTTTCCGCCGCCAGGCCGATCTGTCCGGCGGCTGCCTGGAGAAAGTTCCGGTCATCCTCGCTGTAGGTACGGCGACGGGCCATGCCCAGAACCAGGACCCCGATGCTGGCGCTCTTGCCGAAAACGGGAACCACCACAATGTGGTGGATACCATGTTCGAGCATAAGAGGCCTGGCTTCGGGCACCATGCCGGAGACCTCAAGAACAGCGATTTTCTTCTCTTCCAGCGTATATCCAACGTTGCGGGGAATGATCTTGTTCAACCGGTCCACTAAAGCATCTGGAAAACGCTTGTGCGCTACCAGTTGAAGCGCGCCTTGATCATCCAGGATGCGGAACCAGCCGGATCGAGCCCGGGTGATAGTTAGGAGATCGCCTAGCGCGGTATCCACCGCCGGGAGGAAATCGTTAGAGCTGGAGATTGCGCGGCTGATGCGGTTCAGGGTGTCCAGTCGCTGGATCTGGAGGCGCGAGTCTTCCAGGACGATCACCATCATGCTGATACCGAGCAGAACGTCTACCACCAATCCGTAGGAGAAAGTTGGAGGGTGCTGGGTCAACAGCGGCAAGGTGGCGCCTAGAACCCAGGCGCCAATATTGCTGCGCGCTTGGGCAAACATAATCAGGCGCAACGCCGCAAACCAGGTGAATATCCGCCAGGAAATGCCGAAAACAAATAAGAGGACGCTGGGGTGGGCGGGCCAAAACGGCTGGACGAAGCCCAGCACCACGGCCAACAGAACCGCCCCCGAAGCAGGCAGCAAGAGCCGGGGCTGGTCAATGTAGTACAAGACCGCGATGGAAAAAAGGGCCACCCCCAGGGCAAAAACGGCGTTAGCCAGGGCCAGCCAAATGGCTGAACCGGGGTAAAAACTAAGGGCCAGAAAGAGCTTGGACAGGCTGTAAACGGCCCAGCCGGCGATCCATGGCAGCAGGTATTTCTTGCGGAAGCTGCCGTAGAGGAGGACGGCGCCGCCCAGCAGGATGAGGGGCGCAGAAACCTCAGCCAGCAATACGGATTGCAGTCCTGAGTACATTTGTCAGCAACTCATTGATTCCAATGGAATATAGAAAATATTGCTTTTTGTATACCATGAAACGGGATTACCAGGGTGTTTAATTTACCGGATTGTTTTTCGATGAACTCTGGTTTAGAGTGTACACTCCCCCACAACGTAATCTTTTAGTTCCCAATGATCACAGAGCGCATTCTGGTTGTTGATGATGAGGAGCCGATCCGGGAGATCATTTCCTCCATGCTCACAGCAGCCGGTTATAAGACGCGGCAGGCGTCGTCCGGCATGGAGGCGCTGGCCATCCTTAATTCCAATGGCGAATTCGAACTGGTGCTCTCCGACCTGATGATGGCCGAACTGGACGGTATTGCCCTGCTGGAACGGGCCAAGGAAAAGTATCCTGACATGCCGGTGATTATGGTCACGGCGGTGCACGATATCTCTGTGGCCCTGGCGGCGATCCGCAACGGCGCTTACGACTATCTGCTAAAGCCGTTCGAACGCGAACAGCTTCTAGCCATTGTGCGGCGGGCTTTGGAGCATCGACGCTTGAAGCTGGAAAACCGGGCCTACCAATCCAACCTGGAATCCCTGGTGGCGGCGCGCACAGAGCAGCTTCGCCAGGCGATGAACGATCTGGAACGCTCGTACGACATTACACTCGAAGCATTGGGCGATGCTCTGGATTTGAAGGATGCCGAAACCGAAGGCCATTCCAAGCGCGTAAC
>DATDGH010000169.1:0-6002 GCA_036522215.1 Candidatus Angelobacter sp.
GGCCCTAACACAAATGATTGAAAATCGTGGAAAAATATTTCGGTAAATTGTCACAAACAGGCCGAATCCGAGGAGTATTTACCAGTGTAGGAGGAACACATGGACGCATCAAATACGGCAGTTGATCCCAAAGCCAGTTATGAAGTGAACACCATCGGACTGAAGGCTGGCCCCATTCATCAAAAGCTTCTCGCATATTATAACGATTTGCACAACGCTCGAGCCGAAGGCAACCTAGTCACAATTGAAAAGTTGGAGCAACTCGTGCCACCTCTAATCGAAGAGTTCGAGCGGACCGAGTGCAAAGCCACACCGAACCCCTCATGGCTGGCCTCCAAGATGTTGGCGGGGTTTCAGGTCGCCAGAGGCGATTTTCAATCTGCTCTAAAGTTTGAACTTGAGGGCTATCGCCATGCCGATGAGGAACCACCAATCGGCGATGCAAAAGCCAGAGACCGACGCAGGTCTGTCTCCGCTTCGAACGTAGCCGACGAGATGTGGCGTGTCGGCCGTGCCGCAGAAGGCCTGGAGTGGGCACTTCTTTCTGTTGATCTGTGGCCTGAGAACAGTATTAATGTGTTAGTCCTCGGAATTTGCGCCTTTCATGCGGGGCTGAAAGAGAAGGCGGACGAAATATTCGCTGAGCTCAGCGAACTGGCAGACTTTACCAACGAACGCGACACGTTAGCTGCATGCCTTGCTTACGAAAGGGAGCTACGCCACATGCAGGAGCTGAAGAGTGTTCAGAAGCTCCTTGCAGAAATGGGGGAACAGTTAAGATGAACTGGACGAAAGATGAAAATCAGTGCAAAAGACTCCTTGAACTCGTCGATGTCACTATCCGGACGGAAGCGCGTTGGCATGCTTCCCATAACGAAGGTGTCCGAAACGAAGAAGAGAACATCGCGCAGTATCTGAGAGAGAAGCTCTGGGAAAGAGTTACAGAAAAAGCTTCGGAGCCATTGGGCAAGGGCCTGAAGCCATTTGATCAGCTCACATTTAACAAAGCAAAAGACTTACTCACGAAACCGCGCTTGCTCCGGCGTAAGGGTGTACCTCGACGGAAGAGGAGCGTGCTTCGGCAGTGGGCCAAAAACGTGGCACGGTGTTACCAGCGCGAGAGATCTAGAACCAGCCTCATAGATAATCCTGAGTGCCTGAAATTCAAGCGTTTAGAAGGTGGCCAACCCATTTATGAGATCACTTCTACACAGAGCCAGGTGTTTGCGAAGGTCAACAACCAACCAATCACACCTATGCCCGAACCTACGATGATTCGTATGCGCGACATCATGCGCGGAATTTCGACTATTTGTGCTCGTGCTGGCTTGACGAAGCGTGAAGCGGAGGTCGCGAAGGAGGTCTTGATCCGTAAGGCCTTTGATCATGAACCCAAAGAGCCTCTCCGCGAAAGTGAAAAAAGGGCATGGTATAGGGCAATAGAGAAAATCAGAGAATTGACTGAAATTGTAGTTCGGTCTTGTCTCTTCCTGATTTTGGCTACCTTGATCTACTGCACATCAGTGACTCAGCGTACCGGCGCCGAACATCAGCCAGATCGCCAGCAACCTGTTACCACTGCCGATCATCAGCCGGGGATAGCTGCTGATCACCAGCCCACGATCATCGCCGGACACCAGAAAGGCCGCCAGCAAACTGTTGCTGCGAGCGATCATCAGCCGGGGATAGCTGCTGATCACCAGTCCACGATCATCGCCGGACACCAGAAAGGCCGCCAGCAAACTGTTGCTGCGAGTGATCATCAGTCGGGGATAGCTGCTGATCACCAGCCCACGATCATCGCCGGACACCAGAAAGGCCGCCAGCAAACCGTTGCTGCGAGCGATCATCAGCCGGGGATAGCTGCTGATCACCAGCCCACGATTATCGCCGGACACCAGAAAGGCTGCCAACAGGCCGGCACGGATGTCGCCTGAGCAAACCTGGGGCGTGATTCCCCCGAAGATTAAAGGCTCGTAGGAGAGCGTTCTTGCCTCTCACGACTCTTACTTCTTAGCTTTTTTTCTTAATCAGGGAGTTTTTTCTCCCATTTTTTCCCGCTCGCAGTGTACGGAGTGCTCAGGCTTCGTCAAGGCTCTCCGCTTTCGCTGCGCCCGCTGACGCGGGACTGGGTGGCCTTGACAAAGCCCTCCGCGCTCCTGTTTTTGCTCCGCTATGGGAAAAATGAAAGAAAAAAATTTGGAGGGGATCACAACCAACACCAACCCCAAAACCTTGTCACCTGCTAACGCCTGTAATCATTGCCGCTTTCCGCATTTGTAAATTTTGTTTTGCCTCCGACCAATAACACCTATACAGGCCATGGTTTCTACAGCGTCAACCAAAATCTGAGAATAAGTAAAAAAGAATGACAGAAATGACAAACTCAGCCAATCTGAGCCAAAAACTTTTGCGCACTCAGGCGCGTCCAATCCTTTAGCAGAGACTCTGCTTTAACTACAATGTCGCGCTCAGCGTTTTCGCAACCCGTCCTGCTCAGGGTTTTCCGGCAGGGTCACAGAACAGAAGTTGCTATGTCGTCCCGGCTTCCATTTTCCGCTCCCCGATCCCGCTCCGAGCGATCCGCCGCAGCAGCCAGCAGACACCGCGCCAGGAGCCATTCCGCCAGCCATTGAGCTAACCCAGGAAGAACTTTCTTTACTCCGGCATTTTTTTGAACTGCTGGACGAATGGGACAGAAAGAAAAAAGTCGCATGAACAGCGGATTTCCCTTGACATCCAACAATTATTGTAATACAATAATTGTTGCAGGTATAGAATCATCGAACGATCCAGAGATGCCGAAGCGAAGAAAACCCGGAAGACCTAGACTGCCGAAGGGCGAAGCGAAAGGCCGCATTGTTCCCATTCGTTTCACCGCTGACGCATTGAAGGCAATCGCGGCAAAGGCAAAGGAAAAAGATCAAACAATTTCCGATTGGATCAGGAGTACAGTGGATGCAGCTCTTGAATAGAGAACGCACCGACGCAACCGCCCCGGAGATAAAGCTAAAACGGAGATTCGACCCATGAAGCAAGCAGTCATTTACGCCAGAGTTTCCGGCAAAGACCAGGAAGACGGTTTTTCCATCCCGCTCAATTGAAGCTGCTACGGGAATACGCGCTCAGGCAAGACATCAAGATTATCCGCGAGTTTGTGGACGTGGAAACCGCCAAGTGTGCCGGACGCAAGCAATTTGGCGAGATCGTCCGTTACTTTGAAAAGCATCCATCGTCTCGCGTGGTGATTGTCGAAAAGACCGACCGCCTGTACCGGAATTTCCGGGATTGCGTGACGCTGGAAGACTTGGAGGTCGAAATCCACTTGCCCAAGGAAGGCCAGATTATCTGTAAGGAGTCGAAGTCTCAGGCGAAGCTAGTACACGGCATTCAGCTTGTCATCGCCCGCAATTACATTGAGAACCTGCGCGAGGAAGTCAAGAAGGGACTGCGCGAGAAAGCCGCCCAGGGCCTCTATCCCGGACGCGCTCCCTTTGGCTAGCAGAACAACCGAGACACCCACAACATCGAGCCGCACCCGCAGAATAGTCCGGTAATGCAAAGAATGTTTCAGCTTTACGCCTCAGGTCAACACTCGTTATCAGACGTGCGGAAGATTATTAAGACGGAAACCGGCCGTATGTGGCCCAAGAGCCACCTGGAACGCATGCTGAAAAATCCAGTCTATTGAGGGCTGTTTGTTTGGAACGGAAAGACGCAGCAAGGCAAACACATGCCGCTGATTTCCGCGCAACTGTTTCAGCAAGTGCAGGACGTTTTTCGCAGCCACAACCGCAACTTGTACCGTAAGCATGGCTTCGCTTTTTCCGGCTTGCTCCGCTGCGCTTTTGATGATTGCATGGTGACCGCAGAAATCTAGAAGAAGAAATATATCTATTACCACTGCACCGGATTCAAGGGAAAATGCAGCCTGCCTTACATGCGTGAGGAGGAACTGAGCAGCAATCTAGGCCAAATCTTGCAAGACATTTACATCCCTGATGACGTACTGGCCCAACTGCAGGAAGGACTCACCGAAGACCAGCACCGCGCCCAATCAGCGAAGAAACACGAATGCGAAAAGCTACAGCAACGCCTCACCGCAGTCCGCAAGCGTATTGACCAAGCCTATATGGACAAGCTGGACGGCGCGATCTCAGCCGAATTCTGGCAACGCATGACAGCAGAATGGCAGATGGAAGAACAGCAGATTCTATTGGCGAAGCAAGGGCTGGAGCACGCCAGCCCGGACACGCTTTTGACCGCAAAAAGGACTCTCGAACTCGCTAACAAGGCGTATTTTCTATACGTTACGCAGACTCCCACCGAACAAGCGAAACTGCTCAAAATGGTACTTTCGAACTGCAAGACAGATGGCGTAAGTCTTTTACCAACATACAGAAAGCCCTTTGACATGATCTTTGAAAGGGCAAAAAACGAAGGAATGGCGGGGAGAATGGGACGCTTATCGAACTTTTTGGCTTACAACCCCGGAATATAGCCCGATATGAATCAAAACGAGGAATCGCCTGGGCGGAAAGGAGGGGTTCTACTTACCCCACTTCCCGGGCTCGGGGAAGTGTGCTCGGCGTACTGACCCAGCGCTACCTTGTACATCCCTACTTTAGTATCTCTACCCTGCGATTCTTCGCGCGGCCTTCATCGCTGCGGTTATCTGCGCTCCAGCTTCAGTGTTGGCCCGCCGTAAGCAATCCGATTACTTTTTCAATACCGGGTCCGAATCAGGGCCATATGGTTGCTTGTTGAAATCGAAGTCAATTGGCATTGACCCGTGTCGTACCCTCGTTGTTGCCGATCTTCAAGCTCCACCGTCACTGGGTTGGATTGCCTGCCCAGGTCAGCCTCTTTGGCTTCTACCTTGAATTTGAACTCTGGCAAACGTTCGCGCCGCTCAGGCTCGGATTTATCGTCGATTTGAAAGTCCATATCCACCCCTTTGATCCTGCTTTTGAAGCTGAAATTGTCGTTGTCATGGTCCGGCCTGAACGAACCGGTAGGAATAGTCAGAATGAAGTGGGCGATTCGTCAGGGCCACTTCCTGCTTCGCGGGATTGATGCCGCTGCTGGCAGCGCCCGGCCTAAACGATCCGGCCACGGTAAAGTTGCGGTCTGTTGGACCGCTGTTACATCTAGCGGTCGATTGCAAGAAAGAGATGGTTGAGCGGCTTTTAGCCAGCCATGCAGACGTAAATGCCGGAAATTTCGAGCGGGCTTACCGCCTTAGATGTCGCAATGAATCGCGTATATTTTCTCCCCCAATGACCAGGACGCGAAGGATGTCATTGCTGTGCTCAAGAATCATGCAGCAAAATAAGCCTGGAGGTGGGAAGGCGTCGAGGGTTGCGTTTTGGTGACGTCTCATTCTCGTTGGCCTTCTGTGCGCTTTACGGACGGCTCCAAAAATAATCCGATCTGATCTCCTACTCACTAAAAGGCCAGCCTTTGGCGTGCAAATCGATCACGCTGCGCGGCGGAAGAGACGCTCGCAGAAACTGGTTGCCAATTAGCAGAGAACTCCGAACGATGGCCTTCATCGACCGCGCCTCATTCCTGTATGTGACTTGGTCGTTGAGGAACGCGTCGATCACTGCATGAGAAATGCGCGCCGGTTCGTTGGGCTCGATAATCGGCGCGGCAAACTCCTCTAGTAGGGAACGCAGCAGGGTTGCTCGCCTAACCGTTCGCCGAGTAAGCTCACCGGGCATTTCCGATTTGGAAGCTTCCGGCCGATTGATGCCAAGAACATCCAGATGAGCCATGAGTCGACTGACAAAATCTGGAACCTTGGCAGCCTTCCGGACTGCTTCGCGGTCCTCATTCGCTTGCGGTCCTTCGGGCACAGTCTTGCGCCCAGCGAACTCGTCGAAGGTGAAAGCTGTTCCGCCCGCAAAGAGGAACAAGGCACGGCCCACCTTGTAATTGGATGTTTGCCCTCGGAAGATCCCGTCCTCCATTGGCGCCAGAAAAAACTTCAACCATCC
>DATDGH010000170.1:0-2095 GCA_036522215.1 Candidatus Angelobacter sp.
ACCCGTGCAATCCAAGTGCGGACTGCTGACCACCGTGGCTTATCAGTTTGGCGCCCAGCCTGCCGTGTATGCTCTGGAGGGCAGCATTGCCATTAGCGGGGCGTTGGTGCAGTGGCTGCGGGACAATCTTGGCCTCATCCAGAGCAGCGCGGAAATTGAGAATCTTGCCAAAACGGTTCAAGATAATGGCGGAGTGTATTTTGTTCCCGCCTTTTCCGGACTGTATGCTCCCTACTGGAAGGACAGCGCTCGCGGCGTGATTGCCGGACTCACACGCTACGCCAACAGGGGCCATTTTGCGCGCGCCGTCCTGGAGGCAACGGCCTTTCAGACGCGAGAGGTTGTGGATGCCATGCAGGATGATTCCGGAACACGGCTCAAAGAACTGCGGGTTGACGGTGGAATGGTGGAAAATAACCTGTTGATGCAGTCTCAGGCAGATATCCTCGATCGCCCGGTAGTTCGTCCGGCGATTCGCGAGACTACTGCTCTGGGGGCCTGCTACGCTGCCGGGTTGGCCGTGGGTTTCTTTAAGGACACAGAAGAGCTTCGCGCCAACTGGTCAGTAGAGCAAACCTGGAAACCCCTCATGGAAACATCTCAACGCGAGCAGATGTACCGGATGTGGAAGCGGGCGGTCACACGCTCATTTGATTGGGTTCAATAAGCAATCAGCAGGGTCGCTACGCCGAGGGCGTAGTTCATAAAAGCCACTAACTGCTTCCGGCATTTTGGTCGTGTTTTGCAATCGGGTCATCGGTGCATCGGGTCATCGGGTCACCACCACCCCAGCACGCCAACAGCGGGCGCGCCGGGGACCCCGGTCATCGGAAGAAACACCCAACACCTCGATGCGTTTGAGTATCCACTGATTCCAAACAGCTTAGCGAGCAGTCAGTGGAGAACCAGATGACAGAGCGTGAAAATGTATTCGCTCATTGCACAGCGTGGATATCATGTGAACCTTCAAAAATGCAACCCGATGCGATTTATGAGACAGTAGGGACCTCTCGCTCCGCTTCGAGGTGAACTAAAGACATAAACACGTTCAGCGCGCCTTCACCTCCAACTGCACCGGCCGTGCCAGCGAACTTACTTCCGGATCGTAGTATTCATAGACCCGCGATTGGAATGTCCGAGCGCGCATAGGATACTTGGCGCGCAGGCGGAAGCGGAGAGTAACGGTGTCGCCGGCGGCAAACGAATCGAAGTAGAGAATAGCCTGCGTCGCGGTCAGACTAAACTTCTCCAGGCGGCCACTCTTTTTGCCTGCACTCTTTTCCTGATAAGTCTGCAAGTCCTCGCTAAGCAGATCGAACCCGGGAGGAATACCCAGATCAACCATCACCATGTTCGCCGATTTGGGCAAATTGTTCTTGATGGTTGCAGTGGCGGTGGCAATGTCATCCTGGGAGAGATGAGTGCGGTCGTAGCCGACATCAATCGACAGCGGCTCGTTGTCCGCTTGTTTGTCCCAAGGCAGGAAGTAGCTTCCCACTACCTGATAGGCGAGTCCACCCTTGCCGTCAAAACGGAGTTCCACATTGGTGGGCTCCTTTGAATCCGCTCCCTTGAAAACGAACTGATGGAGCAGATCGTTGTTCTCCGGCGTCAATTCAAGTTTTTCTGCCGGCTTGCCGTTGAGCAATACTTCCAGCGTGCCGCGAACATCGGCTGCGCCTTTCTCGGTGGCCAAAAGCAGAGCTCGCAACGCCATGATAGTGGCCTGCGTGGTTCCCCACGTGCCGGCGGAGTCTTTCTTCGCAGCAATGTAAGTGAGCGCTTTGCGGGCTGTGCCGGAAGCCTGGCCCCACTTGAGCAGCGCCTGCAGCGCAAGCCCGGTGGTTTCCACGCTGGCGCTGGTACCGGTGGCATAGACGCTGGTTTCGTCCGCATTCCACCACGCCTGCTCATCTTTTTCTGTGCGGGCGTCAAGAAGCATTTGCATTGCCTCGCGCGTGAAGTCGCGGTCCTTGGCGTAGTCAACGGCGAAGTTGGCCAGAACGGCGAGGGTGTAGGCATCGAACTTGCCCGACAGGTGTTTTTCGATGAACTGCTTAGCTTTCTCAACGGCCGGGCCTTGATAGCCGGTGTT
>DATDGH010000171.1:0-3898 GCA_036522215.1 Candidatus Angelobacter sp.
ATATTCCTCACCAGAAACTTCCTTCTGCTCGAGCTTCGCGACCTTAAACTCACCAAAATGTTTCAAAAAGGTTGTGTATGAAGGGTCGGCGGTTGCCTTTTGGTGGGTCGCTGTGATTTTTTCTGAAAGCTTCTTCTTAAACTCGACAATTGTTGCAAAGCGTAAGTCTCGTGGATATTCAAGGTGTTCGATGGGACCGGTGTCAAAAGAATAGGACGTCTTGTCGTCTTTAACTATGATGGTTGGTTTGTCAAATGCTAGGCGCAAACCGAGTTCGAACATTACATTCGGATTCTTCCCACTAACATCGCAGACAACAACGGGATTTTCGTAGAGGTTCTGAATGATTCTTTTTTGAATAATCCCTATTTCCTCTGCATTACTGACCATGTTGGCTTCGAATCCAGCGTCTTCAATGGCGGCCGTTAGGATTTCGAGAACGTCCTCCCAGTGAAGTTCTGAGCAACCGTCAATTGCCGAAATTGGTATGACAATACCGCATATATTCTTCTTCTCTGCATCAACCTTGTCGTCCTTGTGGGTTGTATTCTTTTTCTTCTTTGCCATTAGCTCATACCGTTTACACAGATCATTTATACACTGTGCATGCCTAATTTCAACAACATATACTTGAGCTCCAGTTCAGCTATATGAATTCCGATTGCTACGGTATTCACAGGTGCATCGATGTTTTATTTGCTCTCCGGAAAAAGGTAGCATTTTCCCCAACCGGGAACTGTCTACGTCTGCTCGGTGAGCTAGTCAGACTTGGAAACATGAACTGGAAGAGATTAAAAGCGATTGAGCAAAGTCTACAGCGAAAGAGTTGAAAGCCAAAGAAAGCTGAGGTGTAACACCGTGACTCTGATTGGACAGATTCGTAACAGTCTTAGAATTAGCCTGAAGCTGACAACAAGCTTCATCACGGCTGCTCTGGTAGCTGTCACCCTGATTTGTTTGTTAATAGCCTGGCGGGATGGCATTGCTCTCTTGGGCGCCCTGGTCGGCACAGCTTTGGGATGGGGATGCGGCATACTGTTGGCCCCTTACAAAGAGGAGCAAAAACGGTTTCAGCGGCTATCCAAGGGCATAGCCGGATTTCTCGGCGGATATGCTGCCGGAAAGATCGATCGCGTTTTCGATTTACTAACAGATAGAAGCACCGGCCCACCTCTTCTCCTAAATCCTCACGTCCTCCGAAGCTTCTGGATGGCCCTTGCTTCTCTTCTTATAACTGCAATTACTGTGTTCGTGGCAAGGACGTACTGGCAAGCGGTGGAGGAATGAAGTGTGATGGTCGGCTTGGAAATACTCCCCCGATTTCTCTTGACATTAATGATCACTGATTGCGATCATTGATCAGATATGAATACTCTCTCCACACGGGACGCCGCAAAGAAGCTAGGTATCGCCATGTCGACTTTGAGCAACTATATTGCGGCGGGAAAAGTCCGCGCTCCGAAGTCTGTAACCAGCGGAGGCATGACCATTCACCTCTGGACAGAGGAGGAAATCGAAAAAGTTCGTAAGCTTCTGCCGAAGCTCGAAAACGGCAGGAAGAAACCACGACGACAACAAGAAAACCCACAGCCGAGGGCGGCTGTGCCACACGATTCACGAAGAAGCAAAAGGTAACGACCGAACTCAAGATTCCTGCTCGCGGCGGCGGATTCAGGAATTCAACTTAAATAACGGGCACATGCCGATGTTGATGCATCGACATGGCCCTGACCACACATCGCCTGAAAGGACAGGCAGACATATGGCTACCTTTGAAGTTACACAGTCCCTATCCTGGGTGCAAATTCACTGCGGACGTCTCGCGCTTTTCAATTACCCGATTACCAAATTACTCAATTACTCAATGAAGAAGGGAGCGCTGCTATGACCGGTCCCTTCTCTAAACTCCACGCCTATGAAGCTCTGCAAACCCTGAATCGCTGCTTTGAGGCCACGCTTTTGAGCCTTGAGCGTCTCGACCATCTTGGCCTGTTTCGGCAAGAATACTTGAATGCCTACCGCGTCACCGTGGAGTACACCCGCGCTCAGGCCAACGATGAACTGATGCAAAGCTTGCAGGACCTGGAGCAGGAAGACACCGCCCGCTTCGAGCGCCTGCATGATGAGTGGGACAAACAGAACCGCGATCCGGACGACGTCTTTTTCCACGCCCAGGAGCGCCGCCAGGAGATCAAGGAGCAGATGAAAACCTTGCAGCAAGGTCTCAACCGCCAGCATCCCAGGAAAAACAAAAAGCGCCAGGCTTAAACCACCCACGGCACGCCGGGGCAGGCAAAGGACACACAATCAAGACCGCTGCCGGACGTGACCCTCCGGCAGCGGCGCACTCTTAACCAAACCAGGGCTAACAGGGAGAGAGGTCTCACGTCTATTGCAGGGGGTAATCCCGATGAACTACGCAGCCCGGCTCTCGAAAATTGTGGCCTTGTTGTCGCTTGTTTTCCTCGGAACCACGTGGGTAAAGGCCCTCCAATCCCCGACCTCGGAAAAAATGCCGACCGTGGCGGAGATACTGGAGCGCAACGTCCGCGCCACCGGGGGACGCGATGCGCTGCTGCGGCATAAATCCATGACCGTTCACGGGCGATATCAGGTTCCTGCGGGGAACCTGGATCTGGAAACTACCACCTACACCAGGGACGGCAAGCTGTTGCTGAAGGCCAATCTGCCGGATGGAAAACAATATCTCACCGGCTACGATGGAAAAATTGCCTGGGACATGGATGGCTCCGGCAAGGTCACGCTCCATGATGGAGACGAAGCCAAAAGCGTGGCCCGCGACGCCGACATGTATTACCACCTGCACGTCACGAAATACTTCAAATCGATGGATCTGGTAGACATAAAAGATTTCAACGGCCGTGCCTGCTATCACCTGAAGGGAACAACCAACTGGGACAAGGTCAACGAGCATTTTTACGATAAGGAAAACGGCCTGCTGCTGGGTTACGCCTTCAATACCGCATGGCGCGGCGGCAACGGCGACGCCACAGAAACTTTTGAGGATTACAAAGACTTTGGCGGCGTTCGCATGCCCGCCAAAACTACTTCGCGCGACGGCAACGATCTCAGCATAAGCCTGATCACATCGGTCACATACGATGATGTGGACGACTCCGTGTTCGCTCTTCCCGACGCAGTCAAACAGGCAGCGGCCAGACCCAAGCCTTAACCACGAAGGACACGAAGGAAACCCTCTCAGGCGGATTTACAAAAATCGGAATTTTGGTTGCACTCTTTGCGGTGCAGGTTTTCGATCAAACTGCACCAAAATCGCCCATTTCCTCTGCGATGCTAGAATCGGTAACTTCGGTAACGTTATTGAAAAATAAGGAGATATTCGTTCCGGATTGGTCGATTGATTTGGTTTTTGTCCCGGAACGGACCGGTTGGCTTCTGGTGACAGCGCAAAGGAGGGCTGGCACGGCCATCGATGCCGCTTTGCGATAATTCTGATGGTGTTCATTGGAACCGTACTTCCGCGCATGTCATTGCAGAACAAAAAGATCTTCGTTGCGGATTGGGGAATACATTCCTCTTTTGTTGCGCAACGAACAAGCGAGGCCATCCGCAGCGGATGGTCTCGAAACGTTAGACAAAAATACGTCTGATTTCCGGTGCTGGCTTCCGCCTGGTCATGGGTTTACTGTAATCTTCCGTTCCAGGACACACTACTCTCGCGGCGCTCACGACTGGTTTCGTGAGCGCCGTGCACACCTCTCCCGTGACGCGTACGCGGCTTTCTTTCGCGGGCAACGCCTTCGCCGGCTGGCAAAATGAGTTGGGCTGCGGTTTTCTTCGCGCAGCCATGCTCACTCGCGCCGGGGTGCACTTCGCCTGTTGCGTCCGCGATTTGATTTGCCGACGCTGCGTACAC
>DATDGH010000172.1:0-1660 GCA_036522215.1 Candidatus Angelobacter sp.
GGTTCCGCCCACGAGGAAAATACCAATCAGCAGGGCGATGATCAGGAAAAGCCAGCGGAAACGTCGGGGAGGCCGGGTAACCCGGTGCCGGCGAAGCGGTGGAAAATGGATTGGCTCGCTCATTTTCTCTTACTCAGGATACGCGAAAAGGCAGGTAAATCCCATTTGGCCGCGAATTAACACAAAAGGAACGAGAATTTCAAAACCGTGATGACACCAAAAACCACGTCTCACCACGGAGGCGCGAAGGCGCTGAGAAAGGCAAAACCAACATCAAAAATCTCAACCACAAGGACACTGAGGGGCACAGAGGAAAATCTAAAAACTGAAGAGTCCATTCATTCTCAAAAATCTCACATTCTCAGGGCGTGAGTCTGCGGCTTCTTCGTTGACGGTAGGGGCCTCTGATGCCTCGAGGGAACTGAAAAACCTTACTGCAAGACCTTCGACACTGACAGGATTTTCTCAGGAGATGCGTTTTTGCTGCTCCAGGGCGATACGCACCAGGCGGCTGCGCGACCGCACTCCAAGCTTGGAGAAGAGCTGTTGCAAGGCGGCCTTGACCGAGCCCTCGGAAATCCCGATCTGCACTCCGATTTCTCGATTGCTAAGGCCTTCGGACACCAAAGCGAGTACCGACCGTTCACGCTGGGTAAATCCGCCATTGCGAAGGCCTGCAAGAGCATCGTCTTTCCAATGCAATTCGCCTTGCAAATGCTCCTGCCTGAACCAAACATTTCCGGCAACGACATCACGAATTCCATGCCCCAACAGCGACGCCGGATCATCCTTCTGGGAGATTCCACAGATGCCGGAGCCTATCAAGTCAGCCAGGTCGCCCTCTTGGACTTGATTGGCAAGAAGCAAAAATTTGCCCTTGAAGCCGCGCCGCCTGGCGGCGTGAATGAATTCCTTGCTGAGTTGCTTGCCAAAATCCAGGTCCACCAACACCACGTCGGCCGGCGCCCGCTTCAAAATATCCAACGCGTCATGAAAAGCCGCGCACTGGCCAATGACATTAAACCCCAGTCCGGTTGTAAGCAGTCGCCCCAGGCTCTCGCGAAGCAATGCATATTGAATTATCAATAAAACGTCAATTGTTTCTGGCATCGCCTCTGTAGGCATTCAAACTACTCCGTAAATTGGGAACCGATCCACTCTCGAATGGCATCTCTTCCGGCCACACTGCAGGAAAACTTGTCATGCTTGGCGTTCCTGGGTTGGGGGCTTGATTTCGTACTCCCGAGAAAACCGGCCTGCCCAGGTGGCTTCCCTTGTTCAGCCGAAAGTAGAAATGTAGCGCCAGCGTTGAGATAAAGCCGTCTATCTTTGCGCAATATGTCTTTATCTTACGGATGAGTTGCGCATTGGTCCTGGCGGGGCCGAAGGATAACAAGCTGATCGAAAGATATTTAAAATTCCTACCTAAAGATACGGTGTCCCTCAGCCTGCCATCCGGCTCGAAAGATAAGTTCACACCGAGTTCAGCACGAGCTATAGATAAAGTGTGCAGGCGCGCCGGCAGCCGCGGTGTGACTTGAAAGGAAGTAACCCGCTCTGTTATGCCGATGACGCAGCAGATGCAAATCGAAGGCGGCAGTGAATATTCAATGCCATCTGAGTACGCGCAGCCCGGTGATAAGTCCGGCCATCCGAATCA
>DATDGH010000173.1:0-3051 GCA_036522215.1 Candidatus Angelobacter sp.
GATGTCATAGACAAACTTGGATCCAGGAATGTCCGGAATGAACCTGCCGTCAGAGCCTCCGTAGTCGAGAATGGTGACGGGATCAGTTGCGCCAAGTGTCTTGCGCAGAAGCGCCTTGAGCGCCGTGGTTCGCGTGCGTACCTCAACGGGATCGTATCCAACTGCGTCAGCAATCGCAGCGTACTCCGGCTCGTACTTTCTTCGTTGCTGATTATAAGAGGGAGTTCGATAATCGGCATACAAACGCCCGATCTCCTCATCACTAAAGGGGATGCTAGTTTGGATAAAAAAACAGTGCTCGCAGACTTGCATCTCGACAAATGCGGATTGAGAGGTTACGCGGGAGAAAAACGACATTGGAACAGCGACGACATCGCGAACCATTTGCTTCACCGCACTCGGGGACTTGGGAAGACGAAGCTCTATACCCAATGCTCGCTTGAGAAAGAAGGGATTCACTTTGCCGATCGCTCCAAGATACTTCTGTTCGGTTCTGCCACAATTCCTACATTCGCCCACCTGACCTCCTCCAGAATTGCTTCATTTTTCCGACGTGCTGAGGGCACACGGTTGGAACCCCACGGGTTATAACCTTTGCAAAGGCAGGCGATTAGATGGGACCGCATAACAAACGAGATCCCAGCCCTCGAGCAGGTGCGGTCGCAAATGGAAAGAGTAATCTCGATCTAAGCCACGAATAAAGACAGGGATGTTCCAAAGATCGGATTGCCTGTGATAGGCACAAATCGCCAGAATCGGGACGTTCTTTTGGATCAACTCCCGAGCCCCGGCGAGTGCATCGAGTTCTGACCCTTCGATATCCATTTTTATGAAACTGACGGGCACGTTGGGTAACGCTGCGTCCAGTGATACGCATTCGACCTCGCAGTTTCCATTGCCGACTCGTGAAGCTACTCCTTTCCCCGCATCCATCAATACCCGCGTATTTGTCGCCCCCGTTGCAGCCTGGTGTATAGCGATGCGTTCTCGGGTCTTGGACGGCAAAGAAGCTACTGTGTCTGCGAGTCTGGCATAATTTGCGGGGTCGGGTTCGAAGGCGATCGCGCCTCTGAACGAATGCTCCGTTTTTTTAACAAATTGAACCAGGGTGTCGCCATCAAACGCACCGCAATCGATCAGTGTCTCATCCGCCCGGAGACGAAAAAGTTCCTCTCTGAAATAAACGTCTCCTTGTACCGGTCCCGGCAAGGAAGCGAAATCTGCGAGCAAACGAAAGCGCATCTGCGCGATGAATTCGCGACGCGATGCATCATCAGCCATCAAGTTTAGCGCTTCACGTACGCGGTCGGCCTGCCGGTACACCTGATGCGGAAGGTCATGCATGTAGTGCGGCAAAAGTGCGTCAGAATACTTCCAATACAGTGATAGGAACGGCACAACAATCCTGCACCCAAGCTGGCGCAATTGCTCCATGCGCGCTGCCATTCGTTCGGCGCTTTCTCCGCGCCATATCGTTACGACAAACGTGGCACGATTTCCGTGAAGCAATGCGCCTTGCGCCGGGGCTAATACAGGGATCCCCTCCAGGATCTTGCCCCACAATGAATTGTTGTTGTCAATGAAACAGAGGGGTTCAATTCCGATCTTACGCAGACAGCCCAATGTATGCAGCCCAAGGCTGCCAGCCCCAAACAAGACAATTCCCGTTGCTTCGAGATCACCCAACGCCTCAATGGCGGCGGCTTCACGTTCCCGCGCGCCCTCAACTCCTTCGGATAGGAGCGCCTCAAGTTCGTGACCAAACTCTTGCGACGTTTCAATCACAGAATCTCTCCTCCCATGGGCTTTGAAGCGGCGTCTACCAGCAAGTACGGCCACCATCAATTACCAGATTGGCCCCGGTCATATAAGAAGACGCATCAGAACAGAGAAAGAGTATTGCTCCTTGGTACTCGTTGCGATTGGCCATTCGCTCCATGGGAATCAGTTGCTTGAGACGATTTAAGAAGACCTCTGGTTGCCCATTTGAGACCCCACCGGGAGAGATGGCATTCACGCGGATATTGGAACCGCTCCAGTACGTAGCAAGATACCGCGTGAGTCCTAGCAGCCCCGACTTCACGACCGAATAGGTAACCGGTTTCACCGGCTGTTGATCCTCTGGTAGGCCATCAACCCGATATAGCCTCTGGTCTGGTGAGATGAGAGCGAGATCGGAAGCCACATTGACGATCACTCCTTTCCCGCCTTTCGCCATCTCAGACCCGAATACCCGACTACAAAGAAACGCTCCTGTCAGTCCGACGCATATATCGGCGTCCCATACGCTGGTCGGCAAATCCTCAAGCCGCGACCAGGTTTGGTGTGCGGAGTCTTCCACCTTGGGATTGCGGGAAGCATTGTTAATGAGGATGTCAATACGCCCGAACTTTGCGACGATGCGGTTGCAAGCATCAACAATCGATCTTTCATTGGTGATGTCCGTCGTGAGCCCAATACATTGGACACGGTGAGATGCTGTCAACTGCGCCGCGCGTTTCGCCGGATCGGAGACCTCCAAGTCGAGGAGCACGACATGAGCACCGGCGGCTGCGAGAATGTCCCCGTGCTGATATCCCAGGAGCCCGGCTCCTCCGGTGATAATCGCGACGCGGCCGGAGAGGTCGAAGAGTTGTCGTATCCGATCTGATTCGTCGTTAGACACCAGTTGAGGGCCTTCCTGTTTTGTCAAATCGCCGCCAGTTCTACTGGATGACGGACACGTATCGATTCTTTGACTGCCAGAGCCATACGCAGGCTTTGCATACCGTCATGGAGGTCGACGATTGGCTTCTTTCTTGACTTCACGCAGTCCAGAAAATGCGCCAACTCATCAAGAAAAAGTCGGTTGCGCTCGAAATCCGGAAAAGCCTGAACGTCCGGGCTTGGACTTCCTCTCTTGAATACAGTAACAGTCAGATTAAGAAGATCCATCAGAACTCGGCCGTGATCTCCGATCACTTCGCACTGCCTGGATGGCGGAGATTGAAGATAGTCCTGATGCAATTGAACTGGAAGCGAGCGGCCGTCGAAACTGCACTCCATCAATGT
>DATDGH010000174.1:0-3001 GCA_036522215.1 Candidatus Angelobacter sp.
AAGTGGTCATGACGGTGGTGTAGGCGAGGCGCGACTCAAGTTCAGCATGAAGGTCGCCAACGCAGATCTCGCCGCGGGCCCAGATACGCTCCATCAACTGCGACTCCAGGTGGCCCAGTGGCTCCAGGGTTTCCGGAGCGCCGTTTTGTAGTTTCAACCACATTGCAGACAGCCACTTTAACAGAATGCAGGACCGGTTGAAAACCGAACCGCAGCTTAGCGGAAGATGTCCGTTAACCAGCCCTTGAACCTGGCCCACGCAGTCAGCGACTGAGGGTGAGTCATGCGGGTGAGCTCCTTGACCTGGCGGAAATCTGCGGGGACCTCGAACAGCGCAGGATCCAGCGGAGCTTCGGAGAATTCGATCACTTCCAGGAGCGACGTTGTGCTCAGAACTTTCTGCGCTTCGTCTGGACGCTGATCACCAGCATGCTGGGTCTGAGTGGTAATGACTTTGATGGGGAAACCAAGTTCGACCCCGCTGCGGTGCACCTGGATTTTGTCGCGACAGCCGCCCGAAAATCCGGCCACGATCGCAAACACTCCTGGTGTGGGCCGCCGCCATTCCGGCAGGACGGAGTAGTCGATGTACCAGCCATCGTATTCCGCTTCCGAGCCCTGAGAGCAGGCGCCCGGTCCGGGCACGCGCCGGTCTTTGGTGATGATGTGCCGGGCCGTGTGTCCAAACATCTCCTGGCGATCTCCCGTGTCAGTGCTTTCAATCCAGATATCGAGCTGGCCGCCGGCGTATTTCGCCGGATAGGATTTTGCGCCCAGTTGAATCCCACGCTTGTCGGTCTCGTGGACAGTGTATTCGTGCGCGTCAAGATCAAGGGTGAAATTACGGTTGGTGGTATCACCATGGTGCACGATGCTGGCGATCCGATGCCCGGCAATGTTGTCGATTCCCCTACCCGATTCAAACCGCGAACGCGATGCAGTTAGATATTGAGTGAAAGTAGCGGAGTCATGATCATTGATCGACTGCCGGGTCACAATTTTGAGGTCAGCGGCAGAAGCGGCTGGGGGAAGCAGGCAGAAGATCAAGGCCAATGCAAGAAGTGATGACATGGTGGTCAGGCTCCCGGCGCCAAAATTGTACTTCTGATGATCGCTGTGGAACCACTACCCCGCTCTTGCTACCGGGTGAACTGGTTTGAATCAGCTGTAAACTTCTGAGTGCGCTTAATTATAGAAATTCTGTTTCAACCAGTTTTTGAGTTTTTCCCAAGGCGTGAGACTGCGTGGCTGCTTCATGCAAGTCAATTCAGTGACACGATGAAAATCCGACGGCACTGCAAACAGCGCCGGATCCAACGGGGCCTCTTTGAACTCAACGACCTCCAGGGTGCTGGTGATGGTTGCCGTTTTAGGTTCCTGTAGATTTGTATGGAGCGTGGTAGTGACTTTCAAGGGAAAACCAAGTTCGATCCCGCTGCGGTGCACTTCGATCTTATCAAGGCAATTTCCTGCGTTGACAAAAAACATCCCGGTATGGGGCCGTCGCCACTCCGGCAGCACAGAATAGTCAATGTACCAGCCATCGGTGTCCGATTCAGAACCACCGGAACATGAACCCGGTCCAGGGGCGCGTCTTTCTTTGGTGATAACGTGCCGCACTGTGTGTCCGAACATTTGCCGTCGCTCCCCCGTATCAACGCTATCAATCCAGATGGCAAGCGTTCCGCCGCTCTTCTTAAGGGGAATGCCGTGGCTGCCGGACGGAATCCCTTTTTTATCAGTCTCATAAAAGATGTACTCGTGGGCATCCAGGTCCAGCATGAATCTCTGGTTGACAGATTCCCCGTAATGGACGATATCCGCGATGTGATGGCCGGCAATATTGGCCGGTCCGTTTGCCCATTCGAATCGGGAATAGGACGAACTGAGATATTGAGTGGAAGTGATGGTTTGGCCCAGACTGAACGACTCCCGGATGACAATCTTCAGGTCATTGTTCTTGGCCGGGTTCATCGGCGGTAAGCTTAGAGACAAAAGGCTAAAAACAACGGCCGAAGCCAAGGCAGTCAGCGGCATGGTTCCACCCCCCTTGGGCGGTTATTTTACTTGAATCACACCGCCGTGTGACACATAACTTTTAGATGCTGCTTGAGGCAGCTTGAGGCTATTGTAAAATCATCAGCAAATTTGAGGTTGCAGTGACGAATCTCAGTTATGGAGGGGGTATGCGTAAAGTTATTGCGATTGTAGCTCTCTTGGGCGGAATCCTGGTGGCGCAGACAGCACCGAAGAAGACGGCGGCTGGAGCCGCGAGCAAGGCCGCCAAGCCTGCGGCGACAGTAATGACGCCGGACAAGATCAACTGGGGTGACGCTCCGCCGGTATTTCAGCCAGGAGCAAAGCTGGCGGTGTTGTCGGGAAACCCCGCGGCTGCGGGACAATTTATCGTTCGCTTGAAGTTCCCGGATGGCTACAAAGTCATGCCGCACTGGCATCCCACAGCGGAGAACGTAACGGTGGTCTCAGGAGAATTCCATGTAGGCATGGGTGACAAGTGGAACGATGCCGGAATGCTCGCGCTTCCAGCCAGCTCATTTGCTTCGGTTCCTGCCCACCACAGCCACTATGCCGTTGCCAAGGGCGAGACCATTGTACAGGTCAGTGCCATGGGCCCGTTCAAGCTCGTCTACGTAAATCCTGCGGACGATCCTTCCAAGAAAAAGTAGAACTTAACGCAGCAAGGTGCGCCGTGCGGCGCACCTTGTGGGCCGGTTTGGCGTGATGCGGTTGATGTGGCGCGCGGGTTTCCCAGTGCTTTCAATCGCAAAAATTGTTGCTGCAGAATCCCCAGCACCCGCGATGCCTGTGTGGCGCTGCCGCCCTCGGCGGTGGCAAAGCGCGCCGGAGTTTGCCTACTTGAAGTACCGCATCTTCGGACATCCGCGATTCTTGCTGCGCGGTTGCAAAGGAGCAGCGGCGGAGATTGCCATTGCAACGCTGGTTTACAACCTCAGACGAATGTTAACGCTCATGGGAGGAG
>DATDGH010000175.1:0-2396 GCA_036522215.1 Candidatus Angelobacter sp.
AATCCCATGAATTGTTCAACCATAAGAGCTACCCCTGTCGTTAGCACATGATATGTCCGGTGGAATTAGCACGTGATCTGTCCGCTTTTCAGGCGGTGAGAGTGGGAGACCATGGGAGATATGGTTTCTTATTCGAAGGCCGCGGTGGAGCGGGCGATGAAAGTACAGGAGGTTATTTTGCGAGCCATGGCGAAGAAGATCACGTGGTGGCAGGCAGCGGAAATTATTGGCATCAGCGATCGATCGATGCGTCGCTGGCGCGAGCGGTACGAGGAATTCGGATATGACGGACTGCTGGATCGAAGACGAGGTAAACCTTCACCCAAGCGGGTGGCGGTGGCCACGGTAGAGCAGATCCTGGGGCTATACCGGGAGAAATATTTCGATCTGAACGTGCGGCATTTTCACGAGAAACTGCGGGAGCAACATGGAATCAAGCTCAGCTACACCTGGGTGAAAAAAGCGCTGCAAGGAGCAGGTTTGGTGCCGAGAAGCAAGAAACGGGGCGTGCATCGCAAGCGGCGGGAGAGGCGTCCTTTGCCGGGGATGCTGTTGCACATCGATGGCAGCCAACACCGCTGGTTTCAGGATGAATGCTACTACGACCTCATCGTCGTTCTTGATGATGCCACCAGTGAGATTTACTATGCGCAACTGGTGGAAGAAGAATCGACCTTGACGGTGATGGCAGCTCTGCGGGAGGTGGTGGAGAGGAAGGGATTGTTCTGTGCTCTGTACAGTGATCGCGGTAGTCATTTTTGGCTGACGCCGAAAGCGGGAGGCAAGGTGGATGCGCACCATCTGACCCAAGTGGGACGAGCCCTGAAGGAGTTAGGCATTCAGATGATTCCCGCCTACTCGCCGCAAGCGCGTGGACGGAGTGAACGCAATTTTGGGACTTGGCAAGGGCGACTCCCGCAAGAGCTGCGTCTGCACGGGATTAAGAGTTTGGCTGCAGCCAATGATTTTCTACGCCAGCATTATGTGGCCGAATTCAATCGCCGCTTCCAGGTACGAGCGCGGGAACGGGGCACAGCTTTTCTGCCCAGGAGCACCCGGGATCTAGATTTGATCTTCGCCCTGCAATGGGAACGTAAGGTGAATCAGGACAACACCGTGAATGTGCAGAAGCTCACCTTGCAGATCGAAGCGGTGCGTTGGCGAGCTACCCTGGCCGGATGTACGGTTCTGGTCCACCAGCACCTGGATGGAACCTTCACGATTACCTATGGGCCCCATCGACTGGGACACTACGATGCTGACGGTCGGGCCTTGAACAACAATAACGCGCCGGGGCGAAGGGCTGTGGAAAAGACGCTCGCTGGAAAAGTCAAAAAAACAAAACCGACTTTTTCATCGAGCTTGGAAATCCCGCAAAGAACGCGGGATTCCCACTTTCCCACAGCCCCGACTGCTGCTGGTTTATCCTCAACCGGACAGATCATGTGCTAAGAAAAGCGGACATTTTCACTTGCTAAGGACAGTAGAGGAGATGGTCATATTTCCTCCCAGCTTCTTTGCTCGCTCCTGCATCGCTGCAATTCCGACTCCGATTCTGGGAAAGCAGTTTACATTGTTGGCGGAAATGTCCACAGGCATGCCCCGGCCGGCATCCTCAACCTCCAGGACCAACGTCTCCCCATAGGGCATCAGGCGAATTGTTGCTGTTGAACTGCTGGAGTGGCGGTGAATGTTGGTCAGGCACTCCTGTACGATGCGGAAAACCGTCCTCTCCGTTTCCGGGTCAAGTCTGTCCAGCTCCTTTGGAGCCTCAAGCTTCACTGTGATTCCGCTTCGCTCCTGGAACCCGGATAGATACCAATGGAGGGTAGACTCCAGGCCGTCTTTTTCCAAAAGCGGCGGTTGCAAAAGGTAAGAAGCAGTGCGAATTTCCCTCATGCTTTCATCGGCCAGCAGGATGCTTTCCTCGATCGCCGCAATTGCATCGGAATTCTGCACTGTGGCAGTACGGCGGACCTTTCCCAGGCTCATCTTCAACGCAGCCAGGGTCTGGGCCACCGTTTCATGCAATTGTTGGGCGATCCTCTTTCGCTCTTCTTCCTGGGATTGAAGAATCCGGGTAGAAATCTCGCGCTGAGTTTGAAGCCGCCGGTCTCCGATCGAGGTTAATATCGGGAGGGCCTGAATCAACAAAGTGACAATTACAATTCCAAGGATGCCCCGAAATGAAGTGCTTACGGCAGGCGTCGGGGAAGGAACAAACTTGACGGCGGCGATAGCGATATAGTGCATCCCGGAGATTGCGGCAACTCCCATCACCCAAGCCCCGAGCATCTTGCGCCAGATAACTTTATTACCTGCTGCGTGGAAAACCAGGGTGAGAGCAGTTCCCGCGCCAACAATAGCCATTGAAACCGAAAGGACGACGACCGGCC
>DATDGH010000176.1:0-2177 GCA_036522215.1 Candidatus Angelobacter sp.
GTATTCAGTATGATAAATGTGACCGGGCGGGCTGTACGCGTGCTCAACTTATGAAAAAATTGTTTCTTCTGACTTTGGTCGCGGGCATTCTCTTTTCACTTGCCATCCACGTTCTGGCCCAATCGATGAAAGCCACGAATAATAAGGACAAAAGCGCGGCCGGCGCAAATCCATGTGTCGCCGTTGGCAACGCTGTTCAAGAAGACATCGGCACACAATTGACCAAGTTCAAGCCGGTCAAGATGCCTTTCAACTCCGCCGGACTCTCCGTGCAAGAGCGCAAGATAGTGGTCAAGCTGGTAGAAGCGGCGCAGGACCTGGAGAGCATTTATTGGCAGCAGAGCGATCCCAGAGGCCTGGAGCTGTACAAGCAGCTTGCCTTATGCAAGCGGCCGGAAGCCCAGGCGGTGCGGCGCTTCCTGATGATCAACGGCAGTCGCTATGATTTGCTGGAAGAAAACAAAGCATTCGTCGGCAATGATCCTTTTTATCCCGGCCGCGCGCTCTATCCGCAGGGAATCACGCGGGAAGAAATCGAGGCCTACGTCGCCAAACACCCCGACAAAAAAGCTGAGATTTACAGTCCATACACTGTGGTCAAACGCCAGGGCGATGCTCTGATAGGTATCCCCTATCACGTGGAGTACAAGCAGTTCCTGGAGCCGGCAGCCGCGGCGCTGCGCGAAGCTGCGGCTTTGAGTACAGACAAAGCCTTTGCCAACTTCCTTCGGCTCAGGGCAGACGCTCTGCTCACCGACGATTACTACAAGAGTGATCTGGCCTGGGTTGACCTGGAGAATCCCAAATTCGACATCATCTTTGCCCCTTATGAAACCTATCTCGACGATCTGCTGGGCGTAAAAACGTCCTATGGGGCGGCAGTCATGATCCGCAATACAGCAGAGAGCAACAAACTGGAAACCTACAAGAAATATGTTTCGGACATCCAGGACGCCCTGCCCATCGCCGCGGAAGACAAGCCTTCTAAGAAAGGGCACAGCACGCCCATGGAGGTCATGGACACGCCGTATCGCACTGGCGATCTCCGTCACGGCTATCAGGCCGTGGCCGACAATTTGCCCAACGATCCCCGCATCCATCAGGAAAAAGGCACCAAGAAGATCTTCTTCAAGAATTTCATGGACGCGCGCGTGAATTACGTGGTGCTGCCCATCGGCAAGCTGCTCATGCGTGAAGACCAGGCCCGCCTGGCCACCATGGATGGCTATCTCGCCGCCGTGCTCATGCACGAGATTTCTCACGGGCTTGGTCCTAACTACGCGCGCACCAGCGCCGGCCAGCGGGACATCCGCGAAGCCATAGGGCCAACATATTCCGGGCTGGAGGAAGCCAAAGCAGATGTGGTTGGCCTGTTCGGTCTGAACTGGCTCATGGACAAAGGAGTTGTTCCCAAAGAGCGTGCGCCGGAGTATTACGCATCGTATGTTGCCGGAATTTTTCGCACCGTCCGCTTTGGCGTGGCGGAGGCCCATGGGCGTGCGGAGATGATGGAGTTCAACTATCTCTCCGAGCAGGGCGCGATTACTCGTGATTCTCAATCCGGACGCTACGCCATTGATCTTGGCAAGATGTCGGGAGCGATTGCTGCGTTGGCCAAGGAGTTACTCGAGATTGAGGCCACCGGAGACCGGAAAAGGGCAGAGGACTGGTTTAAGAAGTACGATTCCATGCCATCTGAGCTAAAATCCGCTTTGCAGAATATCCACGACGTTCCGGTGGATATCGACCCAGTCAGCGCATTCAGGGAGAAGGTCCAATGACCAAGCAGGCAACTAAGGAGCATCCGGCGAGCGAGCGGCGAAGATTTGAGCGAGTGGACATAGCGCGCACTTCACAGGTTCTGGTGTTGGAGAGCAAGGACAAAAAGGTAGGAGTGCTGCGCCAGATCGGCCGCGGCGGTTTCATGATGGAACCGGAAAAAGCCTACAGCAAAGACGACAAGGC
This sequence comes from Candidatus Angelobacter sp., assembly GCA_036522215.1. Taxonomy (GTDB): domain Bacteria; phylum Acidobacteriota; class Terriglobia; order Terriglobales; family Acidobacteriaceae; genus Angelobacter. The sequence goes on from DATDGH010000176.1 coordinate 1,966, forward strand.
GCATAAGCTCACTATCCATGAGCCCGGCGAAGAGCTTCGCATCGAGGTGAAAGCGCGTGTCCTGTACAGCGATCCGCGCTTTGTCGGCTTCGAATTCGTGGACCTGGATCCCGAGGCCGCCGTGGAAGTAGGAATCATTATCGGTAAGTTCTACGAAGCCAACCACCGGGAAGAATCGGGTGATCGCTCGTGATCGGGTGATCCGGTGATCT
>DATDGH010000177.1:0-3080 GCA_036522215.1 Candidatus Angelobacter sp.
CCCTGCATGACACCAACAGCCTGCCTGTGGGCAAAGTAAGCGTGACTCCCGGATACGCCAAGGCAGCCGCGGATTCGCTTCGCGTCACCATCTACGGCAAGGGCGGACATGGCGCCTTTCCGGAAAAAACCATTGATCCCGTGCTCATCGCCGCCAGGATTGCAGTAACGCTCCAGTCCATCATTTCGCGTGAAATCAAACCCGGCGATGCTGCCGTGATCACCGTGGGATACATCCAGGCCGGCACAAAAAACAACATCATTCCTGATGACGCCCAGATGGGAATCACCGTGCGCTCGTACAAGCCGAATGTCCGGCAGCATTTGTTGGCGGCAATCGAACGCGTAGCCAAAGGAGAAGCGGAGGCGGCAGGCGCCGAACGCATGCCGCTGGTCGAAAAATATGAATCAACCTCTGCGGTCTACAACGATCCGGTGCTCACGCAACATCTGCAAGCCACGCTCGAGAGCACGCTCGGCAAAGGCAATGTGCAGATAGAAGAACCTATCATGACCTCAGAAGATTATTCCGTTTTCGTGGAGCAGGGAGTTCCCTCCTTTTACTTCATGTTGGGCGCCGCAGACTCGCAGAAATATGCGGATGCCAAAGCCAGCGGCAAAGACCTGCCCACCAACCACTCACCGCTTTTTGCCCCAGACGCAGAGCCCGCGTTGCGCGCCGGCATCACCGCTGAAGTTGCAATACTGCGCGACCTGCTCAAGAGCAACACCAACGTCAAACAGATCACGGGCCCGCCGCCAGGAAATTAGTTGCTCGTTACAGAAATAATGGTGCCCTTTTATCGAGTGCGTGTGTTATGATGTGTTTATGGCAAACACAAAGAGTGCCACTTTCAGTATCCGGCTGAAGCCTGGAACCAGGAAACGATTAGCTAAATTAGCCGAGTCGTCCGGCCGCAGCTCAAATTATTTGGTCTCGGAAGCAGTGGAAACCTACGTTGCGGATCAGGAAAGAATGCTGGCTGAGGTCCGACAGGCTGATCGCCAGGTCAAAGCTGGTCACTATGTAGAGCATGAAGATATGAAAGCCTGGCTTTTGTCCTGGGGCACTGATCACGAGTTGCCACCGCCCAAGTGTGCCTGCGGTCAAGTCCACGATGACGAGCGCCTGTGCCGCTAGAGATCGTCTGGTCGGCTCTGGTACGAAAAAGACTGCTTGAAATCCGAACTTACGTCGAGGCTGACAAGCCTGATACAGCAGAACGCCTCATCACTCGGATGATTGCGTCGGTTGAAGTTCTCAGGAACTTTCCTCGTCTCGGCCGGCCGGGAGCTCGACCTGGACTTCGAGAGCTCGTCATCGGCGGAACTCCCTACATTCTTATCTACCGAATTCGTGGCAAGCGATTGATAATCACGACCATCTGGCACGGGGCGCAACGCCGTCCCTGAGGAGACCAGTCCGTAATTCTGTAGTACCTCTGACGTAGCCTTCCAACTCGACGGCGATGCAACCCAGCAGTCCTACAATGTGTGGCTCGATCAGGTAACGCTGACAGAATGGTAAGGACGAGGGCTCAGTATTATGCCGGCGACTCATGCGCCGCGTACTCACTTGCCCCCAACAAGTGCAGAGAAACGTACGGCTCATCGCCCACCACCCAGCTATCATGACCGGGCGCAATATAAAAGATGTCTCCAGCCTTCATTTCGATCACTCTGCCATCGTCCATGGCGGCGATTGCCCGCCCGGAAAGAACCAGGCCGACATGCTCCACGTCACAGCTCTTCTTCCCCACAGCCGGCCCGACGTGCTCAGACCATTTCCACCCTGGGGCATAGGTCGCGCGGCCAATCGTCATTCCCCCGATGTGGACCACTTCGAATCTGCCCTTTTCGAAGTTGCGCACCTCATCCGGCTTCTCGAATCTCTTCACAATTACTTCAAGCATCTTCCTTCTCCCCTCGAGTAGTTCATGGAATCCGGCGCGATTCGCCAATCTTCCCTTTCACTTGTCGCCTGCGCTGGCTTGCACCAGTCTCCGGACCGCCGGGACCATCATGTTCAGCAACTCTGCTTGAGGCTTTTCTGCTTCGCTCAGCAGGGTTAGTTGCTGTTCACGCCATTTGCCAGGCGCGTGACCGCCATGGTCCAGATAGTCGAGGGCCTGCAGTCCGGTCGAAGCTACGTAAGTCAATCCTCGAGAGATCGGAACAATTTCTTTCAGCAACGGGCTGTCCTGAAGAATGGGCGCCAGCTTCTGATCGTTGTCTCGCCACTCAGTAAGCCAGCTCCGCATCTGCGCAACTTCCTGCGGCGTGGTGGAATGGGCAAGAAAACGGTCTATGAGATTGCGAAATTGACGGGCGGTTTCGCTTTCAGGATGGACGCTATCGACCAGGCGATTCAGCGGATTGGTATTGTCGTAATTGCCGATTTTTTCACGCGCGTATTCTTTCACCGGCTCAAGCACTGAAGCCAGAGTCTCTAGAGTCTGGATATCACTCGATCCGCGCAGGCGTTCCAGCATCAAGCGATAGTTGGTGTTGTGCTTTAGGCCCAGCCACTCCAGATACTCACTCACTTTCTGCAGCCGCGCATACATCGAGTCCAGGTCTTTCACATCCTGCGCGGACCAGAGGCGTTCGGCAACTGCTGCCGCCCGGGGCCAGATTCGGCCGTCAACGTTGTTGGCTGTGACAAATTCAGCCCACATGCAGGCTTCGCCACCCAGAATGCGCTGCTTTTCGTCAGGATTCAGGCTTGCTGCACTGCCACCGAGCGGATCCACCGTGTAGTGCCGTGATGCCGGAAACATCAGGTCAAGGTAGTAACCCGACGAGAGTAATCCGCGATAACCACGGCGCGCCGCTTCCGCCAATGACTTCTGACCGCGCCAGGACTGCACCACGATTTCCTGGGGCAGATCAGGATGAAGGATTTCGTCCCATCCCACCATGATCTTGCCATGGCTACTCACTATCTCCTGCAAACGCTTGTTAAACCAGGCCTGGAGATCGCGATGATCTTTCATACTGTGCTGCTGCATGAAGTCCTGGATCTGAGCATTTTTCTTCCATTGTTTCCCGTTGACCTCATCTCCACCGATGTGGAAATAC
>DATDGH010000178.1:0-4401 GCA_036522215.1 Candidatus Angelobacter sp.
CAGTGTCGGTTCGCCGTACTCGCAACGAGGTGCACGCCCGGAGCTTAGCGTTCGCGACCTAGAGGACATCGCAACTGCTTTGGGATCTCGTCCTGCCGCCCTGCTTGTAAACGACATCCCGGCCGAGCAGCTCGATCTGCCGTTCACATCGGATTCGGCTGTCGCTCGACTTGAGGTTGAGTGCATGAAGACAGGGCTGCGAATACGGCCCGTACCGACCGCGCAGGGTTTGCCCGAGCAAAAGTCTGAACTCCCGTTGACGGCCTGATCACGAACAGGGCGGCGGACTCAACTGTGCTTGCTCCAAGGGAGGGAGTCCGTGATGGACGCCAATCGTCGGACCGCGGCTCAAAAGTGTGGCTGGAGAACCTGCCTCCTAATTGAGCAGATCAATATCGAGCTGCTGTGTCAGCCTGATGTAAAAACGCCTGTGCTCGGTCGCCAAGCAAACCACGGGGCCGAATCGGCCGCCCTTCGCATTAGGCAATGAAGGATTTGCAGCGCGAAACGCTCCCGGCACGGCCGAATCGCTAGCCCACATCAAAAACCTGCATGCCAAACACCGGATGGTTGTACGCCGGGTCAACCGGGGCCGATTCATAGCCGACCTTTGACCAGTCGGCATCAAGTTCGTCGGCCAGAATCATGGGCAACGCAGTGTAAACACCCTGACCCATTTCTGAGTGGTTCACGATCACCGTAATCCGTTCATCCGAGCCGATGCGCACGAAGGCATTCGGTGAGAATTGTTTGCTGGTTTCTTCTGCTTCGGCCAGCCGGGAAATTCCGGGAAAAGAGAAGCCGATGAGGAGGCCTCCACTGGCGGCAACGCTGAGGCGGAGGAAATCGCGGCGGGCGATCTGCGTGGCGGAACTCATCGTGCACCTCCTTTGGCCAGCGCGGCGGCGCGATGGATTGCCTGGCGAATGCGAGGATAGGTGCCACAACGACAGATATTTCCGGTCATCGCTTTGTCAATATCGTCATCTGTAGGCTGCGGTTTTTCGCGTAGCAGGACGGCGGCACTCATAAGCTGGCCGGATTGGCAATAGCCGCACTGAGGCACATCCACCTCCAGCCAAGCCTTCTGCAACGGATGGCTCAAATCCGACGACAAACCTTCAATGGTCGTCACTTCACTGCTGGCAGCACGGGAAACCGGCGCGACACAGGAGCGAACGGCTTGCCCATTAATATGGACCGTACACGCGCCACACTGCGCTATCCCGCAGCCGTACTTTGTTCCCGTCAAGCCCAGATTCTCTCGCAATACCCAAAGCAACGGAGTCGAAGGATCAACGTCGAGATTCACTGTTTTTCCATTTACCTTGAATGCAATCATGGAGGAGGCTCCTTACAGCAGACCAACATTCTATTACCGAGGAGCGCTTCGGTGTACCTGCCTGAATGGGTAGGGCAGCAGACTCTCATCGAGCATCAGTGTTTGGCGGATTTCTTTACATTTTCCAGGAGCTGGTCCAGCCTGTCGCGATCGAAATACTCTCCGTGAAGCCAAACGGCCTGGATCTGCGTGGTGTTGTGGATGTCGGCGAGGGGATCAGCGCGAAGCAACACCAGGTTTGCGTTCTTGCCGGGTTCAATAGTTCCCATCTCAGCGATTCTTCCAAGGAATCTGGCCGGATTAATGGTGGCCATCTGCAGGGCTGCAAGCGGAGTCAAGCCGGATTCAACCAGTAAAGCAAGCTCATCGTGAAGGCTGAATCCCGGAAAACAAAACGGATTCATCGCATCCGTTCCGGCCATCATGGGCACAGCTGCTTTAGACATGGTGTTCACAATCTGTTTGTCCACCGAAAAAACAGTCCGGGCGAGCTTATATTGCGGTTCGGTCCAGCGCCGCCGCTGGAGTTGAGTCCGCTCTTCCCATCGCTCCCGCGATCTATGGGTTATATAAGCAAGGCGCGGATCGGAAGTAAACTTGGAGTCTTCCAAATGCGCCCACATGCCCAATACAGTGAGCGTAGGTACCTGCCAGGTCTGATTGGTGCGGAATTCGGCAAAGAGAGCATGGCATTTTTTCTGATCGATGCTGCCATAACCTTCCCCGTTGATCTCAAGCCGCTTGAAAAAGTAGTTTGCGCGAGCCAGGTCGTTCATGAGCGAATCCTGTCGGCTGGAACAGCCCAGCGCGATGCCCTGAAGATGCTCGATGGAGCGCTGTCCTGCTGCAGAAGCCTCCTGAACTGTGACCGCGTCCGGCACGTGGCCAACAAAAGAAATGTGCTGCTGTTTTGCTTCATCTGCCAGGGCAAAGTAAGCATCGCGCGGAATGCTGTTGTAGACCTTGATAAAGTCAGCGCCTCCTGCCTTAATCTCATCTACCGTGCGGCGCGCCTCCGCAGGTTTGTTCACGATGATTGATCCCGGCCACGTCGGCGGGCTGCCATCCACAATCGCACTGGCCAGATAGATTTCCGGCGACGTTTTCTCCTGGGTAAGCTCTGCGCGTAATGTGGCCGTATTCTTCTCACCCGCCATGATGCGAATGCCGGTAACGCCGTTTGCGATATACAGCGCCAGTTCACTTGTGTCGTGTACATGCACATGCATATCCCACAAGCCGGGGATCAGGTATCCGCCATGAGCATCCACGGCTCCGGGCAGAGCAGCGTCTCCTTCCTGAGTTGGGGTCACGGAAACGATATGACCTTTCTGAATCCTTACGGTCTGGTCCTTCAGTTCGTTGCCGGTTACGACGTTGACCACGGTGACGTGGCGAATCGTGGTTTCCGTGTTAGAGCGGAGTTGTGCGACAGCAAAAGGAGAGCAGAACATCAGCGTTAACAGGATGATTCGCAGGTGATGGATCATGGCAGATAGAGGCGGGAATCATTATGCCGGTGATTCAGGCGGTCGCCTTCACACGTATTCCCGCTCCTGTGCTCTTATAGCTTTGTAGCGCTCAAAGACTTTGCGCGAGCTTTCCAGGCCGAGAATGGAGAGCAGCGATGATCCACGGAAGGTGTAAGCCAGCATCTGGGGCGCGTGTGTCAGAACATACCAGAAGTCGTGACGCAGAACTGCCGGCATATGCTGCGTCTTCATCCAGCGTTCTGCTTTCCAGCGCATATATTCCACGTCTTCGGCAGAAAGATGCTCCGTGCGCACTACCGCGGTGGTGCCGTCATATTCTTCAAGTTTTTGATTAATAATCAGCTTCTTATCTATGAAATCTTTAGTCATAGGAGTGCGCGGATAGGGCGTCGGATGTTGAATGTAGGGCCAGTCAACATAGCGCCGGGCAAACTCCAGGTTAGCTTCAACCGATTCGCGCGTATCATCCGGATTGCCCACGATCAGCCCGCCCACGACTAACATTTTGTTCTGGTGCAGATAGTTAATGGCCTTGAGCGTGGCGTTGCCGTTGTTGTGTCCGTTCGCGCGGTCTGTGTTCTTCGCCTGAGCCCGCAGGAAAGTCAGGTCGCCATCGAGAATATTTTCGATTCCGAGGAATACATAGCGAAATCCTGCCCGGCGCATGAGCGGCGCCAGCGTCTCACCGTGGGTGGCGATGGCTGAAGTCATAGCCTGAAGAAAATAATCGAGCTTGTTCAGCCCGGCATCGATGATGGCGCGGCAGAGCGCCTCGAAGCGCCGGACATTCAGCGTGATATTGTCGTCCACAATGAAGATAGTGCGGGCGCCGTGGTCGCGTGCATCGCGGATGTCCGCCAGCACACGATCAAAATTGAAAGTATGAAAGTTGCGGCCTCGCATCTCGATGATGGAGCAGAAACTGCAATCGTAGGTGCAGCCCCGCGAGGTCTCAATCACGTCTACCTGGCGCCCCAGCAACGTGTAGCCTTTAAGGACGCGCGCGTCACGCTTGGGAAGACGGACCTCACCGTTCTCAATTCCGTGAACGGGCCGATCAGGATTGTGCACCCATTGACCGCCTCTGCGATGTGAGAGACCGCAGATTTGATCGAGATCGCTGCCGTTTTCCAGCGCACGCAACAGGTCACGAAACGTAATTTCACCCTCACCGCGGACAATGTAGTCCACACCCATCTCGCAATAAGCTTCTGGCGCAAGGCTGGGATCATACCCTCCTACAATCACCTTTAAACCAGGCTTGAGTGCGCGCGCCAGCTCGATGATGCGTCCCGCGGTGCGCCGCTGAAAGGTCATGACGGAGAGACCGAGGACGTCAGGATTGTGGGTCCCCATCAGCTCAATCACAGTTTCGCGAGCGCGGTCCTGCACCAGAATCAAATCGGCAACCGCCACATGGTGATGAGAATCAAGGTTGCCGGCCAGCGAGGTCAGCGCCCCATTAGGCATGCGGATAACGATCGCTGGCATGTGCTCAAAGGAGTCCGGCATGGACAGCAGCAAAACGTTCATGAGTTCCCTCGGCTGTTGCCTATTGTAATCCTG
>DATDGH010000179.1:0-5084 GCA_036522215.1 Candidatus Angelobacter sp.
GGCTGAGGTGGTGGTGAGCTGCATGGAATTGGCCGGCTGTTGCGCGCAGATCGGCAACACGGCTGACAACCATAAGAAGAGGACAGACACGCTACAGCGGACGGTGGTAGTCAAAGTGGGTGTTCTCCTTGGCCCTTTCCCAGCGAGAAACCGTGAATGCGCAGAAAGGTACTCTTTAGGGGAAAGGTATAGTTAACTGCCGGAGAAACCCGGGGAACAAATTACCTAAGTAACCAGGTCGCTGTGCTATCAGAGCGGTTTGACTCCCAGAGCTCGATCCAGGTCGGCGACGTGGTAAACCACGCCGTCCTTTACCACGGTCTCCACTCTGCGGATATCACCCATGCGAAGAGTTGGATCTCCATCAATCAGGATTACGTCTGCCAGCTTGCCGGGAACGATGCTCCCGAGTTCCTGGTCGCGCTTCATCACTCGCGCCGCTCCAAGCGTGGCTATTTGCAGCACCTTGGGCGCGGGAATGCCCGCTTGTACATAAAGCTCCAACTCATGATGAAGATAGAATCCGGCCAGGCCATCGGTGCCGGCAACAATGGGAACTCCGGAGTCGTAGAGCGCCTTCGTCATCTTGAGCATCTGCTGAAAGGAATCGCGGTAGCGTTGGTCGAGTCCTTCAGGGACGGGAAGGCCGCCACCCAGAAATCCCCGCCGGACCTGTGCGGGAAGCCTTTCAGCCGCCGGTGCAATGCCTTTTGCTATTACTCCCGGCCGGTCGATATAGGAATTCTCAAAAACTCCCAGAGTCGGATCAACCACGGTTTTGTGCTGTTTCAGAAACTGAATGAACTCCTTCGCCTCATCCGACTCAGGGCGAATCTCTGCGCCATGCGCAGCTACTTCCGTGAGCCGCGTGCGCGTATTGGTGTCTTTCACGGAGGGCATGAAATTCAGAAAAATAAAGTTCATGTGCTGAATTTCATCCGCGCCATCCAGTACGAATTGGCGGGCAATCATTCCCGCGGGAACGTGGCCGCTCACGCGCATTCCGTGGCCGTGGGCCATTTGTGCAATTTTTGCCACCAGTTCCGGTTTGATGGAACTGTAAATCTTGATTTGCACGTACCCCAGGCTGGCATAGCGGTCTATGTCTGCTTTGGCCTCTTCTTCGTTGTCGGCAAAAATTTTGGTTGGCCCTTGATAGGGTCCCCGGCCATCCACGAATCCAGCCATCAGGATGCGTGGGCCAATTTCCACGCCTTCATCAAATCTCTTTCGTTCCCCAGTTAGAAAATCAATATCGTTGGCCAGGTCGCGGACCGAGGTTACGCCGGCGGCCATATCCAGAAGTCCATCAGCTCGTTGCAAATGAACATGCATGTCCCAGAGTCCGGGCATCAGGGTCTTGCCCGTCGCATCAATGACCTGTGCATTTTTGGGGATGTTGACCTGGCCGTCGCGGCCTGCCGCGGTGATTCTGTTGCCGGTAATCACTACGGTGCTGCCGGGTCGCATGGCGGCTGCATCCGCGTCGAAGAGGTTGGCGTGCTCGAACACCAGCTGCTGCGCGGGCTTGTGGGCCAGCTTCTTCGCCAGTTCGCCCGCCCGCTGGCCATCAATCTGGTCCTGGGCCTTGTTTAAGGCATCAACTGAGGACTCCCAACCTTCCGCCACTACGGCAATCCAACCCTCGCTGGCTGCAAAAAAACTTCCATCCTCATTCAGCCACGCTGTCGCCGGCGTGAAGCTCAATCCGCTGATCGCATATTCGGTCACAGTGCGTGATTGGCCGTTGGCTTCAACCTTGAGTGTTCCCAGTTTTTCGATCGCGGCCTGGCCCTCAGGCAACAAGGCGAGCTGATGTTGGGGAGCGGCCCAGAGCGCGCGCGCCAACAAACCCACATCCTGCGTGCAGCCTGAATTATTTGCATAAAATGCCTTCCCGGACAATTGCTTTTCGCCTTTTTCGAACTCGCTCTTCCAGGCAGCCTTGCCATGGTTGAGCGAAAACTGCTCATCTACCGGCGCCTTGAGATAGTCATTTCCCTTGTTGCTCACCTGCACGGGAATGCCATCTTTGCCCAGCACAACGCGCTCATCGATTTTTGGACCGCGACCACGGTCGGTAAATTCACAGTGAATGACCAGTGTGCCGTCCGCTTCCACAGCGGATGTCTCAAAGCCGGCCTTATTTCCCGCCAGGAGGAAGGTGTACCTGGTAACACCGGAATTGGTTGCTCCCGGACCTGTTGCAACCTGGGCCTGCGCCAGTGCAAAACAAAAAAATACAAACCAGCAGAATTTCTTCATGAGCGCCCCAACTGTTGATGGAGATTGATCTTACACTGATTGCCGGGTCAGCAAAGCTTAGGCCGGGCACGGAACAGCCCTATTCATTCCAGAATTTCTCGCTCAGGTACTTATCTGCTGAATCCGGAAGCACAGTGACTATCACGGCTGAGCTGTTCCCTCGTTTCGTGAGCTGCTGAGCTACAGTGAGGCATGCCACCAGCGCGGCGCCCGAGGAAATCCCCAGAAGGACTCCTTCGCAGCGCGCCACTCGCTTGACCATGTCATAGGCTGCCTCAGTCCCGATTTCCAGCGCCGAATCTGCCAGCGAGGGATCATAGATTTTGGGAACGATTGCCGTAGCCATGTGCTTGAGCCCTTCCAGCCCATGGAAAGCTGAGTCCGGCTGAAAGGAGATCGCCTGTATTCCCCGATTGAGTTCCTTCAGTCTTCGCGTCGTCCCGACAAAGGTTCCGCTGGTACCCAATCCGGCAACAAAATGAGTGATGGCGCCCTGAGTCTGCGACCAGATCTCTTCTGCCGTGCCCTGGTAGTGTGCCAGCCAGTTTGCATCGTTCGAGTATTGATCGGCATAGAAATATTTTCCCGGATTGCTTGCATACAGCTCTCTGGCTTTGCCAATGGCGCCATCCGAACCTTCCAGCGGATCAGTCCACAAGACCTCGGCGCCGTAAGCCTCCAGGATCCGCTTGCGCTCGGGCGAGACATTGGCCGGAACACAGAGCGTTATGGGGATGCCGCGAGCTGCGCCAATCATTGCGTAAGCGATGCCGGTGTTTCCGCTGGTAGCATCCAGCAAGCGCTTGCCCGCTCCCAACGCCCCTGATTGCAAGCCGGCCTCAATAATAGTGAAAGCTGCGCGGTCCTTGACTGAGCCTCCGGGATTGGCCCACTCCGCCTTGCCCAGAATTTCAACCTGCGGCCACTCAGGCGCCAGGCGCTCAAACCGAAGCAATGGCGTGTTGCCCACACGAGCCAGCGGAGTAATGCCGTGGCACACAGACCCGGGTTTGGTCAATGGAGCCATCAGGATAGATCAACGCTTGGTTTTTTCCCGATCACCGGCTCACCCGATCACCTGCGATCACCCGATTCTTTGAGCCCTCCTGCAATGGACGGCACGATGGAAATCGTATCGCCGGCCTTTACCACCGTATCGGTCTTCTCCAGGTAACGGATGTCTTGATCATTGAGATAGACGTTAACAAAGGAACGCAGACGGCCATCATCGGTGTAAAGTTGCTTCTTTAAAGTTGGATACTGTTGCAAAAGCGAATCCAGCGCCGAAGCAACCGAGGCGCCTGAGACCTCGATGACGCCGTTGCCGTCTGTGTAGCGGCGCAACGGCGTTGGGATGCTGATCTTCAGTGACATATCGATTGGCCCTCCACCATGGCGGTAACCCCGATCTCTTCCGTTTGGAAATGCTTGTCGTCCTCGCTCTCGCCCAGCAGGACGAAAGAATTGGTGCGGATGGCTGCTCCCTTTTCCACTTGAGTAATCACGTAAGAGCAGCCCAGCCAATGAGCTTCAGCAAGATCAGTCTGCGACCACTGTGCTGGATGATCGGGATGCGAGTGATAAAAGCCCACAATCTCCAGCCCCTGCTCCGAGGCCTGGCGTTGAATTGCAATCAGCTCCTTGGGATCAATGTTGTAGCGGTCCTGCGGACGATCGTCACGCGTATTGCCGCAACGCACAACTTGGGTCACCACCCGGTCCCCATCCTTGAATGTTCCCAGCAGGGCGCCACAACATTCGTGTGGATATATTTCTTCACCGTGCTGTCGCAGCGATTCGTAGTCGGCCTTCCTGATAGTGAGCATGGTTCTTGCCCTGATCGAATCTTCTATTCTAAAAGCAAAACCCACCCGGCTGGCGAGTGGGTTCGGTTTTGGAAATTCTGTAGGTTCGCTTGCAGCTCGCCAGAAGCATCCGCGAAACTGGTCAACAACAACAACAGCAGCAACAACAACGATTCTGGCAGCCGGTGATCATGAATTTTTAGTCTAAAGAGAGGGGCGAAGAGATGTCAAACCTACCCGGCTGTGTGCTTCCAGCCGCTACCCCTTGTTCTGCATCTAAGAATCGAAGGAGGCAGCTCTGAAATTTCATCGAGGAATCTTTTTTGCTTTCATCGCCGTCATGGCGGGCGTGGCGGTGTGCGTAGTCTACCGTCTTGCCTGCGCGCAATCCCCGCCACCGCAAACCTTTGAGCTTCCCAAGGCGCAGGAAGTCCTTGGTTTTCTCAATCAGAGCATAGACTGGCACCGCCAGATTACGCTGGAGGGCCAGGCGGCAAGCGATCCCAGCGACCTGCTGTTTGTAAGCGACGACCGGCAGGCGGCCACGGATGTTCTTCGCTTGTCCTTTGACTTTGCCCGTGCCGATGCCCAGCTTGCTGCGGGCCAAAGCGGGCCGGAAGTCCGGACGGAAACACCCGGCGATAGCAGGCACCAGTCTCTGGCGCGCGCCACTCGCGACGCCGACACTGAGGTCAGCCAGACGCAATCTGAGCTCAACGCCGACAAGGCTAAATTGCCCGGTGTGCGAGACAGCGAACGGCAAAGGTTGCAGGCGGGAATTGATGAACTGCAGAGTGAACTCGACTTGGCTCAGACGCGCAGCAATACCCTTCATAACATTTTGCAGTTTGTGAGCGGCGCGTCCGGAACGGGAGGCTTGCTGGCGCAGATTGATCAGCTTCAGCACTCAATACCCGGGCTGGCAATGGAGAATGCCAAAGGCAACGGACAAGCAGGCGCACCGGCCCCGGCCAACAACCCTGCAGAACAGCCCGCCAGCCGCCGCGAGCAGCC
>DATDGH010000180.1:0-4131 GCA_036522215.1 Candidatus Angelobacter sp.
AGGAGCGCCTTGCGACTAAAATCAGCAATTTACTGGGGTTAAAACTCAACAAAGATCCGGTTTCTATAAGTGGTGGATTTGACCATCTGGCAAAAAAAAGATGGAGGTACTTTGATGAACTGGTGACCCTCGAAAAGCGCATGAAGGATACCCTTTGTGGGAGCAGGAAGATTCGGCTGTGGGACATTCTGAAGAAAACGATTTCAGCGAACTCGAACCAAAGTTGGGACGCAAAAGGAAGCTTCGAGACTACGGCAGCCCGGTTCATGGACGCCCTACGACGCCAATTTCCGAGAGAGAAAAGCACCATTAGCGATAGCTTCTGGTGGATGATAGTTTTGGGTTTTTTTGAATATCAAGGTATTAAGAAATGGTGGGTAAAGGAAACATGGAATAGTTCCTGCGAGTATGCGGAGATATCGAAGCGGGGCCTCCGCCTAATTTCAAAAATCGAGCGTTTGTCGCAGACGAAGAAAGCGGTAGCTGCTACAACAACTGGCAAATGATTCCTACCATGCTGTGAAGGGCAATCATAGCTAGCAGTCTTTCAGTACTCCAATATCCTCATTCCAAATATCCGGATGGGCTTGAATGAAAGTCCGCATCAACTCGATGCATTCTGGGTTCTTAAGAACAACACACTGCACTCCGTTGGCTGCAAACAGGTCTTCTGCTCCCCTGAAGGTTTGATTTTCACCAATGATGACCCTGGGAATCTTGTAGAGAAGAGCCGTTCCGGTGCACATGATGCAGGGACTTAGCGTGCTTACCAGTGTAAGTTTGTGCCAGTCCGTGCGGCGTCCGGCATTGCGGATGCAAACTACCTCAGCGTGTGCGGTGGGATCGCCGGTCTGAATTCGCAGGTTGTGGCCGCGAGAGATGATCTTGCCCGTGGCATCGGCCAGAACTGATCCAATGGGAATGCCGCCTTCAGAGAGACCGAGTCGCGCCTCAGCAATCGCCTCTCTTAGCAGTTGTTTTTCGTCCATGCGAAAGTCAAAAAGCTTACCGCTGATGACACTGATTGACGCCGATTCTTAAATCAATCAGGCCAGCGGCAGGTCACTACCCTCTGCTCGGTGTAGAAGTGCACAGCGTCTTTGCCCAGCGCGTGCAGATCGCCGAAGAATGAGTTCTTCCATCCGGCGAACGGGAAGAAAGCCACAGGCGCGGGCACGCCAACGTTGATTCCCACCATTCCCGCGGCCACGTTCTGGGTGAACTCCCGTGCTGCGCCGCCGGATCGCGTGAACACTGAGGCCGCATTTCCGTACTCGGAGTTGCGGATTACCTCCAGAGCTTCTTTCATGTCCTTCACCCGAATCACGGTGAGCAGCGGTCCGAAAATTTCTTCCTTGGCCACACGTGAGTTGGGATCAACTTTATCCAGAATCGTCGGTCCAATGAAGTATCCGTTGCCGCGAGTGACGGCGTCTTTGCGGCCGTCGCGGGCCAGCACCGCACCCTCTTTCTCGCCCAGTTGGATGTAACTCAAGATGCGCTTCTTGGCTTCCTCAGTGATTACCGGGCCCATCCCGGTTTTCGGCTCGCATCCGGCGCCTACGCTCAAATTGTCGGCAGCGCGGACCAACTCTTTCACCAGCGGATCAGCGGCTTCACCCACGGCTACAACCACACTGGTTGCCAGGCAGCGCTCACCGGCGCAACCAAACGATGAGCCCATGACCGCGGCGACAGTAGATTTCATCTCCGCATCCGGCAGCACGACAGAATGGTTTTTGGCGCCGCCCAGTGCCTGCACGCGCTTTCCGTTATTGGCTGCGGTCTGATAGATGTAGCGTGCCACGTTGCTTGAGCCAACAAAGGACGCAGCTTTCACCCGAGGATCAGTTAACAGTCGGTCCACCGTTTCTTTGGCGCCGTGGACCAGATTCAGGACTCCGGCGGGCAGTCCTGCCTCATAGGCCAGTTCCACCAGGCGGACCGCGGTGCGCGGAACCTTGTCCGACGGCTTCAGGACAAAAGTGTTGCCGCAAGCGATGGCCATGGGGAACATCCACAGCGGCACCATGAAGGGAAAATTAAACGGTGTAATGCCGACGCATACACCGATGGGAGTCCGCACAGACCAGCCATCCACACCGGTGCCCACGTGCTCCACCGTATCGCCCATCATCAGAGCAGGCGCCCCACATGCAAACTCAATGCACTCGACGCCCCGCTGAAACGATCCCCGCGACTCCTCCAGCGTCTTGCCGTTTTCTTCCGTGATCAGCGCGATTAGTTCGTCCGCATTCGCCTCCAGGACCTGGCGGTATTTGAACAGTACGCGGCATCGTTGCAACACCGGCGTCCGGCTCCATCTGGGAAAGGCGTTGGATGCCGATTCCACGGCTGTGGAAATTTCTTCGGGAGTGGTGCGTGGAATTTCAGCAATGGCTTCGCCCGTCGCGGGATTGTATTGAATATCTTTAGGACCGCGCGAGATGACCGGCTTTCCATTGATGTAGAGAGGACAGGACTTGAGTTCAACAGGAGTGGCTGTGGGCGACATCTGGGCCTCCGGACAACCTTAGATTTTACAAGGTATCAACCCGAAGGGCCATTAGTGATTCTTCAGGGTCCGGGTTCGCCCGCCGTACGGGCTGCGGTCAAGCTGTCCTTTAGCCAACACCGTTTGCGGGCTGACTGTTGCTTGCTGAGTGCTTTCTTACTTCACGCCCTGCAGTTCTATATCGAAGATCAAGGTTGAATCAGGAGGAATAGATGCTGCTGGTTGAGAACCATAGCCCAGATTCGGCGGGACGCGCAGTTGCCGCTTGCCGCCGACTTTCATCCCGGCCACACCTTCATCCCAGCCTCTGATCACGTCGTGCGCTCCCAGAATAAATTCAAGGGGCTGGCCGCGGTCCACGGAGCTATCGAATTTGGTGCCGTCAGTAAGCCATCCGGTGTATTGCACTGTGACGTGGTTTCCAGCCGCCGCAGTCGCGCCGTTGCCGGTGACAATATCCCAATATTGCAGTCCAGAGGCGCTAGTGGTGCCGGAACCGGAAACCTTGGAGGGTCCGCCGTTGGAATGGGAGCATGCGGAGAGGCAGAGAAGCAATAGAATGAACAAGCCGAATTTATATTTCATAAGGCCCTCCAATTGTGACAGACATAGTTGGGTAATTGAGTCAAACGATCCTACGGTCTGGCTTTCCGCGCTGGCCAAAATGCGCAACAGCTCTCCATCTTCTGTGTCATGACTTAGTTCCCAGAACATTACCCCGCCTAGCTGGAGCCGCCGGATGTAATCCATTTTGGCGCGCATCGCTTCAGGACAGTCATAACTCCAGAACTTGCCTTGACTCCAAAGCGTGCAAGTCGCCACATTTTCATCATAATGACGATCAGCATTGCGGAGCGCCTTGAGTTTGCGGTAGCTGATGGCATCTGCCGGGCCGCTGGCCGGCTGGTAGAGTCCGTGATTCTCATCCTTCAAAACCGCCCAGCCTTTGCCGTAGAAGGGAACGCCCAGGACAATCTTTTCTTTGGGCGCCCCGGCGGCGAGAAATCCTCGAACTGCGTAATCGCCATAACGCTTGTCGAGTGGGGGCTGGGAAGGATCGGCTGGATCGTGGAAGAGCGCGCTTTGCAGGTTGGAGAGCGGCTCGCTGCTCCAGTGCTCGTCGTAAGCCATGATGGAGAGAACGTCCAGATACCCGCTAATGTTCTTTAATTCAAGCTGCTCATAAAGTTCTGCCTCGGCCGGGAGTGCGGCGGTGAGGAGAAGTCCCGGATGGATGGCATCGAGCTGCCGGCGAAACTCCGCCAGCATGGCGGTGAAGTTTTTCACATCGTCCACGCGGCCAGGCCCACCGCCACCGACGGCTGGATATTCCCAATCAATATCAATGCCGTCAAAAATTCCCGGAACTTCCAGTCCAGGTGCGAAACGTCCTTGGATGAAGGTATCCACACAGGAGCGGACAAAGTCGCGCACATGTTCAGGCTGCGCCGCGCTGGAAAATCCGCCAGATTGGTCCCACCCTCCAAACGAGATGATCACTTTCAGCCTGGGATAGCGCCGCTTCAACTCCTGCAACTGATGGAAGGTCCCTCGCAGTTGGCCAGGACCGTTGCGGTCAGCTTTGCCATCCACGCTCTCCGCGGCGCCGTAAAAAT
>DATDGH010000181.1:0-10531 GCA_036522215.1 Candidatus Angelobacter sp.
CAACGGAGATCACGGCATTTCCCAGCGAGCACTCCGCCGCCCTTTCGGCCTCTTCCACTGCTCTTTGAATGCTTTGCGCGGCTTTGTCCAGTTCGGTGATGATCCCTTTTCGAGAACCTCGTGATTCCGTGATTCCGTGCCCGCGATAGCGCAGCCCGGCGTCGCCAGCTTCACAAATCAAAGCCACCGTCTTGGAGCTGCCTATGTCCAGGACGGCAATCGTGTTGTTCTGTTCTTTGCCCATGACTCCTTATTTCCGTTTGTGAGAAACACCGGTCTTGCTTGTTGCACGCGGTTTAGCAGGATTCTGGATTTTTCCTGTTCCCTGCCGAAGGCCCGCTATGGCGGATTCCCGGTAAACTGTTCCCTGTTGGTTAGCATCCGGATTGACGACGATTTGCCCTTCGTATCGCAAATCCACAGACTGCAGATTCTGGAACTGCTGCCGCCATTCGGCGATGTGATTTACATAGAGCTTGTAGCGAGGCAAAAGCTCCGAGTTGCCAAGGTGGACCATCACAGAGCCTACAGCGGCGGCCGTGACCTTCACGTCCTCCGGGTCGCTGAGATCGACCTCACTCAAGTCGCGCGAGTAGTGGGCCCCGTCTGAATCCAATTCGCGTACCAGACGGCTGTAGATCCTCATGGCTGCAGCGCGCGATGAGAGCGGCTCCGTATCCGTAATTCCTTCAATTACTGGAAATGAGTACTTGGTTTGCCGATTGGCGGGCATGCCCAGGATGACTCCGTTGGCATCAATCAGGTGGGCCCTGGAACCGACGCGGGCAAAAGCCACCGGAGTGCGCTCCTGGATGCGGATGGCCAATCGGTTCGGCAGCAGGCGCATTACAGTAGCTGATTCCACCCAGGGAATCTGCTCCAGGTTTTGCTTTCTCTCATTCAGAGGAACAAAGAAGACGTCGCGACCGATATCCTCGCCGAACACGCCCATCAACTGCGTGCGCTCGGCGTTGTGCACGCCGGAGATTTCGATGTTCTCACTGGAATCCAGACGGAAGCGCCACGAATTCTTGCCGTACTGGTAGGTAGCATAAGTGACGCCGCTGAACACAACCAGAATCGCAGAAATTACGAGCGTCTCTTTAAGTCGAGTTTGGGTTTTCTTGCCCAGAGGACCACGGCGGACAGGCACACGCTTTTGCGTCCGCAGAAACTGGGCTTCATCGTCATCGCCCAATTCGATAGCGCGCGCAGAAATATCGTCTGAATGGTCTACCCCCTCGCGGGCAGCCACCAAAGGGCGAGGCTCGTCTGGTCCGTGGAGATCAGCAAGCACCATTAATATTTTTGGTTGCGGAGCAGCGCCAAGACCCAATATACCTGTTTTTGCCGATTTTGAAAGAAGTTTTATGGGGTTTGACCGTTTTTTCTGGATGAACTCCGAATTAGTGGAGGAATCTCGGCATTTTCCTCGTGTACACAATCGGGTCATCGGAAGAAAGACCCAAACTCAAGGCCAACGCCGAACTCGGAGTCAGGTGCCCAGCTCACTGGACCTGCTCCATCACCCAATTCCATCGGTGGAGATCAGTTCAATCAGGGTTATCAGTGGTAAGAAGTTAAGCAGATTTCGCGCGACGGGCTTTTAGTTGCTCCAGAATCTCTGGCCCCAGTTGCGAAACGTTCCCGGCGCCCAGGGTTAACACCATGTCGCCGTTCTCCGCCAGCGCGCTCAGTTCGCGGGCGGCCTCAGCAAATGAAGGAAGATAACGGGCATTTTTCTTACCGAGCTTCTGAATAGTTTCGGCGACGCGCTGACCGCTGACTCCCGCAATAGGTTTCTCACTGGCGGCATAGATATCCAGAACATAAACTGTGTCGGCATCCTCAAAAGCGGTACCAAATTGTTCCAGCAGGTCCTGGGTGCGGGTGTACCGGTGGGGCTGGAAAGCGACGTGCACACGGTCAAACCCGCATTGGCGTGCTGCGGCCAGGGTGGCGCGAATCTCGGTTGGGTGATGGCCGTAATCGTCAATGATGCTCACCCCATCCGCCTTGCCTTTGAACTCGAAACGGCGGTCCACTCCGCGAAAATCTTCCAGCGCTTCCCTGATCATCTCAGGATCAATGTCCAGGCCAACGCCGACGGCCACGGCAGCAGTGGCATTCAACACATTGTGGTTTCCGGGGACGCGAAGATGGAAATCGCCCAGAGACCTCCCACGATATTCCACGGCAAAGTGGGAATAATGCCGATGGGTGCTATCGCAGTCAATCTCGCTCTTGACGATGCGGAAGTCGGAGTCATCGTTCAATCCGTAAGTAGTGGCCCGGCGCGCCAGCCGTGGCAGCAGTGAGCGCAAGCGTTCATCATCGTTGCACAGCACGGCCATTCCATAAAAAGGCACGCGGTCGACAAAGTCCAGGAACGCCTGCTCCACGTCTGCCATGTCGCGGTAGCAATCCATGTGCTCGCGATCGATATTGGTCACTACCGCCAGGATCGGGGACAGCTTGAGGAATGAACGATCACTCTCATCGGCTTCAGCCACCAGATACTGCGACTTGCCCAGGCGGGCATTGGATCCCATAGCATCTACGCGGCCACCGACCACAACCGTAGGATCCAGGCCGCCTCCGGCCAGCACGGCCGCCACCATGCTGGTTGTCGTGGTCTTCCCATGCATTCCGGCAACGGCAATGCCGTACTTCAAGCGCATCAGCTCAGCCAACATCTCCGCCCTGGGAATCACCGGAATATATTGCTCATGAGCGCTGGCTACCTCAGGGTTATCGCGGGTGACAGCGGAGCTGATGACTACGACCTCGGCGCCAGTGATGTTTTCCGCCCGGTGTCCCTCAAAAATGATCGCGCCCAGGTTGGCCAGACGCTGCGTGACCGACGAACTCTTCAGGTCGGAACCGGAAACCTTGTAGCCAAGCGTCAGCAGCACCTCGGCAATGCCGCTCATGCCGATCCCGCCGATGCCAACAAAGTGAATTCTTTGGATCTTTGCAAACATGTGGTTCTGATTTTCGTCTTTTGTAGTTTATCCCGAGCGCAGCGAGGAAACCCTACCCGCATAAATACATTCCCGGGGCGTACGCCCTAATATGTTCTTCTTAAGGTAGGGACCTCTCACTTCGTCCGAAGCAAGCTTGAAACCATCTCCGCCACCTGCGCCGCGGCGTCTCTGTGTCCTAGCTCCCGCGCTTTCGCAGCCATCTCCCGCAATCTCCCAGAATTCGAAAGCAATTCGGTGACCATCTGCGCCAGTTTCCCGCGTGTCAGCTCCCATTCCGGCAGCAGGACTGCCGCTCCGGCCTGGGCGATTGCTTCTGCATTGCGGCGTTGATGATCGTCGGCGGCCCGGGGAAATGGGATAAAAATAGCCGGCTTCCCTGCCGCCGTCACCTCGGCCACAGTGCTGGCGCCGGAACGGCACACCAGCAAGTCTGCGCCGGCAAAGGCCTGAGGCATGTTGTCAATAAAAGCGGAAACTTCCGCCGCAATTCCTGCACGAGAATACGCTGCTTGAACCTCATTATAGTCGCGCTCACCCGTCTGATGGATCAAGCGCAACGCCGGCAGACGGCCCAGCACCTCCGGAACTGCGGCTGTAACCGCTTGATTGATGGAATGAGCACCCTGGCTTCCGCCGAAGACCAGGAGTGTTGGCGGATGATTCTGTGTGGGATTGGACACAGTAAAGAATTCCTGACGCACAGGCACTCCTACCACCTTCGCGTTGCGGAAATAGGCCTTGGTCTGCTCGAAATGAACTGCTGCCGCAGACACCCGCCGACCTACCATGCGGTTGGCAAATCCCGGTACCAGGTTGGGCTCGAAGGCCAGGGTGGGAATGCGCCCCAGGATTGCCGCCGCCATCGCCGGACCCGAAGCGTAACCGCCCACACCGACCACTACATCGGGACGAAACTTGCGAATAATTTTTCTGGCTTGGAGGATCGCCCGCGGCAGGTCGAACAAGGTCCGTAGTCGCGTCGCCAGGCTGACATTCTTCAGCGCCCCGACCTTGACCAGCGCCAACTCAAAACCTGCCTGCGGCACCAGCCTGTTCTCCATGCCTCGTGCAGTGCCCACAAACAGCACCTCTCCGCCCTGGCGCGCCTTAAGTTCGCGCGCAATGGCCAGCGCCGGAATTACATGTCCACCGGTGCCTCCACCGGCAATCAGAACCCGCATGAGTTCTAGGGTATTGCATTCCGGGGAAAATGCATCAGTGATGTTGTGGTTACGGAGGAGTTACCTTATCCAGCCGGGTCGTGTCGAACCGCGGCTCAAACTATAATAAAATGACCATTATGACTATAATGACCATCTGGAGGGCTATAAATGAGTACGCATAGCTGGAGTGTTGCTGAGGCCAAAGCAAAGTTCAGTGAGGTAATTGAAAAAGCACAATCAGATGGTCCTCAAACTATCACGCGGAATGGACGAAAGACTGTGGTGGTGGTGTCCGCCGACGAATGGGAGCGAAAGACAAAGCGCAAAGGGACTCTCGCGGAGTTCCTCCTGGCATCACCCTTACGCGGTTCTGGAATTGAGATCAAACGTTTGCGCGGGCGATTGCGCAAGGTTGATCTATGAGCTTCCTGCTCAACACGAATGTGATTTCAGAGCCGCTGAGGCCTCACCCGGATTCAAATGTGATTACATGGCTGGCGTCGGCAGATGAGGATCGGCTTTTCATCAGCGTGGTCACTTTGGCTGAACTGCATAGCGGCGTTGAGCGGCTGCCAGCCGGTGCCAAACGAAGGCGCTTGGAGGAATGGCTGGAGAGCGAACTTCCGCTAAGGTTTGAAGGGAGAATCTTGCCCATTGATACAAAGATTGCGGATGCCTGTGGCAAGAGTGTTGCCCGTTGCCTGGATCTAGGTCGTCCAATCGAAGCCATGGACGCATTCATTGCCGCTACGGCTGAAGTCCACAACCTGACTCTAGTCACACGCGACGTGTCCGACTTCCAGCCGATTTTGAAGTCTCTCCTGAATCCTTGGATTGGGCCTTAGCATGGCAATCCCAGCACTCTATTAAAGAAGCCCACGACATACTTCCAGATCAGGTAGTACACCGCTATCCCGATGAATGGGATGAAAACCAGATACCAGTAAGGAACGCGCAGTACTCCAAAATAAGTAAGCCTTCCATCGGCCATCTTCACGAACCCCATGGCAATGGCGAAAACCGCACCGATTGGCCCAAGAAACAAAGGAAGTGCCGCGCCGTGCAGGCCGATAGGAACCCGCCACTGATGGTGCAGCTTTAAGAAGAGCATGTTCCACGCGCCGAAAACGTTGGGAATGACGGCCATTGGGAAAATGATCAGCTGCTCAATGGGCGCCGGCACCCGGCACGCAAACCGTACAATGCAGAAAATAGTGAGGCCAAGCAGAAGGAACGCCGTGGGGAACACAATCCCAGCCATGTATGCCCGCAGATATGGATGCTGATTCATAAAGACCTCTCTTATAAGTGGTACGCAAAAAGACACAAAGCGAGCATAGGGAATAACAACGTAGACGCGACCACGCCGGCAGCCAGTGCCCAGTCGTACCAGGGCACTTTTGTCGGAGACTTCTCCAGGCGACGCAGCATCTCCGGCCACAAGTCCCGGCGCAACTCGGCATTTACGGCTGGAAATGCTTTCTTCAACTCTGCTCGAATCTCTTCGCTATCGTGATTCTCTGCTCGCATACATCTCACCTCGGATGCCACTGAGTCTTCTGCGCAAGATGCGTACTGCGCGATATACGCGCGACTTCACCGTCCCCAGAGCAATCCCCAACGCGCCGGCAATCTCCTGGTACGGACGCTCTTCAATCAACGCCATGGCCGCCACCAACTGCAGCCTCGCGGGCAATCGGGCGAACGCGCGCCGGATCTGTTCTCGCGCTTCCTGCTGCATGCCAGGATTGAGCGTGTTTCTGTGCGGTTCTTCTGCACCCGTTCTGCCTCTTTAGGCCGGGAGCGCAGATAACTCAATGCCAGGTTGGTGGCAATTCGGTATGCCCATGCTCCAAAATCGGCTTGAACATCAAAACGCGACCTTGCGCGATAGATCCGCCAGAACGTCTCGACCGTTAAATCTTCGGCAATTCCAGGATCGCGGACAATACGCACAATCCAGCCATAAACGCGCCCTTGAAATTGGCGAAACAGCGTCTCGAAGGCATCAAGATCACCCGTCGCGAATCTCTCCAGCAGGCTCATTCGGCCTCTCTATTGTGCTCTACCCCGGCGGCTGGGCGACGGTTCCATTTTTCTTGTCGATACCACAAAAACATCGAGAACAGGAAGACCGCACCCTTGTATCATGGTTCGCCTTAAATCCTTTTATTCGGCAGAGCTCTCGAACATCTTCATGAGCGACTCGCAAATCCATCTGCACCAACCGGAGCACAACCCAGGCGGCGAAGGCCCGTCGTTTCACTACTTCTTCATTTCGTTGAAAACCATGGAGCCGCGGCTGCGAGTGCTGACCGGCGTGGTTCTGGCGCAGATCGTCACCGCCGTACTGATGCTGGCCTTTCGCGACGTCAACGTTCACAGGCTGGGCCTGCGCGGCCTGGACCTGGAGATCCCCTGGATCAACTACGCATTCGCTTACGCGTGCGTGGGGATTGCCTTATGCCTTGTGTGTTTCGGAGCGCTACAAGCCGACTGGAAGGGACGATTGCTCTTTTTTGTGGCGCTGGGCGGCCTGTATATCGTCGGCATCGCAGCATTTTTCCGCGAAGATCCTACGGGAAAGATCTCGATAGTGTTCACCTTGTTCTTCTGGGCCTATATGGCGGGAGCGCTACCTGTGGCGTATCGCCGTCGCTATAGCCCGGAAAGACAAAAAATGTGGATGGTCAGGCTTTTCCTGGTTCTGGGAACACTGCCCATCGCCCTCGTTGTTCTTTTTTCACCGGCGGCATTTGCTGAAGCTCTGATTCTTCTGCGTATTCCACTTCCCTATTTGTTCCTGCTGGCTGGCACCGACTGGGCAGAGATCAGCGACTCTATTGTGCGTTCCGCGGTCAACGGAACCAGGATGGAAAATAAAATCAGAGCTTTGTTCGTTGCTGCCAGCCTGGCCAGCGCCTATCTGACTTTCTTCATGGCCTACAAGACCGGATGGCAGGGATTCCTTTTCCTGCCTGCTGCCATCGTTGCCGTGGGTATCGTATTCCTGATTTTGCGCTGGACCAGCGTAGGCGATTGGCCAATTCATTTCCCCTGGGCGGCGATGGCCCTTGCTGTCGTGATCTTCGCCATGCTGATGGACGTAACAGTAAAGAACAACTGGAGCCCCTACATTGTGGTTCCACTCTGCGTGTTCCTGGTAACCAGCATCATGCTTGTCGGCTTCCACAAACGCACGTGGTTTGCACCCCTTCGGCCTGTGGCGCTTTTTCTGCTGGTGCTCGCCGCAACCTGGGCACTCTTCCTCGTTCCGGTGCCGGACCGTAACTGGGACAGCCCTCTCGGGCTCTTCCTGTGCATTGGAGCCATATCGCTCCTGGCCCTGAGTTGGATTCGATGGAAGCAATGGCCGGCGCGCAATCTGGCTGAACCCCTGCGGCTGATTCTCCTCTTGAATGTGGGAACGCTGGGATTGTACTGGCTCTATGCAGTTCTCTATGCGGGCGCACGAAAGGCGGCGGAGGATACAGTGATGATCGATGCCTGCGTCATTCTGGTTGCCCTGGTGTGGGACATCCTGGTTTCCGGGCACAGCATTACCAACGTCGACGGAAAATGGTTTCCGCGGCGCAGCCGAGTCTATCTCTTTTTCGGATACGTGATGTTGATCGTGGCCACGGTGCTGTTCTGGGGCTCAGTGCACGGCAAGGAAGAATCCTTGCAAGTGGCCCACATCTATGCTGACCCCGAGGGTCTGGTGCAGATGGGAATCGCCCTGTACGGCCCGGCAATGTTGCTGACACTTTTCATTCTGCGCATGGGTAAGTGGTCCAGCGGGACGCATGCGGGAACTTTGCTGCGTGACGATGGCCCCGGAGAGCTAGCGGTCGGGGCGATGAAATAATCCAATCAGCCCCATGGCCAGCATCGCGCCGCCTCCTCCCAGGAGGCCGCCCGGCAGAAATCTCGCGCTATCGTCACTGATGGAAACGGCGATCCCGATGCCAATCGTCACAATGCCCGCCACTAAAACTAAGATGTAGTTTCTCTTCTGGGCTGGTGTCAGCGGTTTTGGTTCCATGCAATCTCCCTTTCTGTGCACCTTCAGATACCACAGGGGAACGATCACTGTAAAGCTTTTCATGTCACCCACTGTGATGGCGTGTGTGTGCTAAGAGTCGGGCAAAGGGAATGTTAAACTAGCAATACATGGCTTTCATTAAGCGCAGAAAGAGCGTTACCGTAAAGATTGGTGATGTGTGCGTGGGCAGCGATGCGCCTGTAGTGGTGCAGTCCATGACCAACACAGACACCGCTGACGTTCAAGGTACAGTTCAACAGGTCGCACAGCTCGCATTGGCTGGCTCAGAATTAGTGCGCGTGACTGTGAACAACGACGATGCCGCCAAAGCCGTCCCCGCAATCGTAGAGGGCCTGGAAAAACGCAACCTTCACGTGCCCATTATCGGCGACTTCCATTACAACGGGCATTTGTTGCTGACCCGCTATCCGGACTGTGCGCGCGCCTTGGCTAAATATCGTATCAATCCCGGAAACGTCAGTGTGGGGCGCAAGAACGATGATAACTTCCGCGCCATGATTGAAGTGGCCATCCAGAATCGCAAGCCCGTTCGCATTGGCGTCAACTGGGGATCACTGGACCAGCAGTTGCTCACGCGGATGATGGATGAAAATTCGCGCAGCAGCGATCCCAAAGATGCGCGTGAGGTCACCATGGAAGCAATGGTGGTGAGCGCACTGCGCTCGGCGGAACTGGCCGAACAGTTCGGCCTGCCGCATGATTGCATCATCCTGAGCGCCAAGGTCAGCGGGGTGCAGGATTTGATTGATGTTTATCGCAGCCTGGCTTCGCGCTGCAATTATCCGCTGCACCTGGGGCTTACCGAAGCCGGCATGGGGAACAAAGGCGTAGTCGGCAGCACCGCCGGCCTGGCCGTTTTGCTGCAGGAGGGAATTGGCGACACGATTCGCGTGTCGCTCACGCCCGCCCCCAATGGCGATCGCGCGGAAGAGGTGATTGTGGCGCAGCAGATTCTGCAATCCCTGGGCATCCGCAGCTTCACGCCTCAAGTTACCGCTTGCCCCGGCTGCGGACGCACCACCAGCACCTTCTTCCAGGAAATGGCAGAGCAGATCCAGTCTTATCTTCGCGCCAACATGCCATTGTGGAAAGGCAAATACCATGGCGTGGAAGAATTGAAAGTCGCGGTCATGGGGTGCGTGGTCAATGGCCCGGGGGAATCAAAGCACGCCAACATTGGCATCTCACTGCCTGGAACCTTTGAAGAACCAAAAGCGCCAGTGTTTGTTGACGGCCGGTTGATGACTACGCTGAAAGGCGACAAGATTGTCGCGGAATTTATTGAGATTCTGAACGAGTACGTCCAAACCCGCTACGGGGCCGGAACAGAATCGGTAAAGAGTGGGGAAGGAGTCGGGGCCCGGGCCTGATTCTTCCGCTCTTACAACGCCAATAAGCTGTAACTGATCGCTAGCCACGCGCCGAAACCCAACACCAGCAATGTGGTCCGCACTGCCATCTTATCAATCACTTTGTTCCACTTCGCATCCATAATTGCCTCCGAAAACTCTCTCTGCTGCCTGTTCTCTTTGACGTTTCCAGCAGCCTTTGGTTAGTAATACGCGCGAGATGAAATTTGGTTCCACGTTCTTTTGCCTGCCTTGCATCAATGGAAGCCTTTAGGATTCCCTCTCGCGCCCATTCCTGTGAGATTCAAAGAAAATGCTGTCAATTGATGAGACGGGTGGGAGCGGGATAAATTACAAACCCGCACACTTTCTTTCGATGACCCCGATTCCCTGAGCTCTGGCCGGCAGTTTTCGCTGTTTCTGTCCTCTCATCCAACTGTCAGTAAGCAACTTTTCGACGACTAGAAATGAGCTAAAGTGACTGTTGATGTTCCATCACTACAATTGATCCATGGAAAAGACCAAGGAAGAGACCTCTCCCTGGAAACTCGGTGGGCTCACCATAGTTCAGTTAGCCAGGCGGGTTTGGCATGAAATGAACCGCGATGAAGTATTTACACGCTCCGCTGCGCTCTCTTACTACTTTTTTTCTGCGCTCATTCCCATGGTCTTTTT
This sequence comes from Candidatus Angelobacter sp., assembly GCA_036522215.1. Lineage (GTDB taxonomy): Bacteria > Acidobacteriota > Terriglobia > Terriglobales > Acidobacteriaceae > Angelobacter. The sequence continues at coordinate 10,241 of DATDGH010000181.1, forward strand.
CCTCATGGCGGTTCTGGGCATGTTCGCCGGCCAGAGTGAGCATCTGCGCAATGGCCTTCTGAATTATTTCGCCCAGGTTATGCCCGCGGCGGCATTCACCCTGGTGGAAAAGACCTTGCGCGAGATCAGCACCAGCAGCACTGGTCTAAAGCTGATTTTCGGGCTGGTGCTGTCATTGTGGTCAGGATCGGGCGGAATGAGTTCCATTATGGACGCGCTGAATCGTTGCTATCACATTAAAGAATCGCGTCCCTATTGGAAACGGATGTTGATCTCGCTGGGGCTGACAAT
>DATDGH010000182.1:0-3260 GCA_036522215.1 Candidatus Angelobacter sp.
GGTCTGCTCGATATAAGGCTTGAATTTGGCATATAGAAAGAACGGCTCGCCATTCGCCTTGCAGAACAAATCCTCATTGATTGCGCCACTCAGGACTATAGCGCATGCCATGTCCCAGTACGTCCAAACCTGGCGAAGCCACGCATTCTGCTCCGTGCCAAAAGCGCTGATCACTGCTTTGAACTCTCCATAATTCTGAGGCCAGAACTGCGCTGCCATGAAATCGCGAGCTTTGCGCAAAACAGCCTCGCGCCGAAGGTCGTAGAGTTTCAGGATCAGATCGGCATCCTGGGCTGTAGCTTTTGACTTTTTGGCCTTTTTTGCCATTAAACGGTCCTCTCCGTCTATAGAATGGTGCAAGCACAGTAATTTGCAGTGCCCGCTAAAAAATTATTTCGGCTTTACCATCGATCAGCTTCCCTGGCAGATAATAGCCAGCAGCTTGCAGCCCGTTTCAAGCCAAAGCTCCCGGTTTAGGCAGCGGACGCGAGTAATCACATTTTACGGTTGTGGCTGCCGGTTCTTCTGCCTGGGCCTTTTTACCCCGCGGTTTTTTCTTTGGCTCTTCTTCTTCGGCCGCCTTGCGCGTATTGTTAGGACACATCAGCACCGGACCAGCCTTCAAATTCTTTTCCAGCAGATAGGGGCTGCCGCATTGCGGGCACTTCTCCGCCACCGGCTTGTACGCAGAGGTGAACTTGCACTTGGGATAATTCGAGCACCCGTAGAACAGATTCCCTCGTCGCCGCGCCTTCTTCTCCACCAGTTCACCATCTTTGCACAAAGGGCAATTGACGCCGATGTAATTTTGCTTGATGTATTTGCATTCCGGATAGCCGCTGCAGGAGATGAATTCGCCGTAGCGTCCGTGACGCAGTACCATGTTCCTGTTGCATTTAGGACAGGTTTCCTCCAACGCCACATCCGGAACTTTCCTGCCCTGGTCGAGCCTGCGCGTAGTCTTGCAGTCGGGATACCCGGTACAGGCCATGAATTGGCCAAAGCGGCCGCGCTTCAGCACCATGACCCGCCCGCAGTTCTCGCAATATTCCTCCTGCGAGGTTTCGGGCATCTCTGCGGTGTCCAGATCGGGCAGATTGACGGGGTTTTCCTTGGTGAAGGTGCAACTCGCGGGATCGTCCTTTTTATAGGCACTGCAAGCAAAGAAAGAGCCATGTTTGCCCCACTTGAGAACCAGCGGTGAACCACAGCGCTCGCATTTTTCTTCTGTGGGCTTCTCCATCCGCTTGATGTTCTCCATGTGCTTTTCAGCGTAGCGGAGGTCTTTCTCAAACTTCTTGTAGAACTCACCCAGCGCGTCAGTCCACTTTTCCTTGCCCTCTCCGATTTCGTCGAGCTCTTCCTCCAGTCGTGCCGTGTATTGGAAATCGAAAATGTCGGCGAAATTCTCCACCAGGAGATCAGTGACCACCAGGCCGATTTCCGTGGGAATAAATTTTCCACCGATCTTCTGCACGTACTGGCGTTCCTGGATGGTGGAAATAATGGTGGAATACGTGGAAGGACGACCGATGCCACGCTCCTCCAATTCCTTCACCAGGGAAGCTTCGTTGTACCGTGGAGGAGGCTCGGTGAAGTGCTGCTCCGGCTTGAGTTCCCGGAGCGTGAGCTTCTGGCCAATTTCCAGTGGCGGCAACTTGTGCTTGAGCGCCTCGTCCTCTTCGTCCTTGGCCTCTTTCGATTCTTCGTAAACTTTCAGGAAGCCTTCAAACTTCATCACCGATCCAGTTACCCGGAAAGTAAGCGACTCCGCCGGCGCTTTGGCTTCGATGTCCACGCCAGTCTGGTCGAAGACAGCCGCGTTCATCTGTGAAGCCACAAAGCGCTGCCAGATCAGTTTGTAGACTTTGTACTCATCCTCGTGCAGGTATTTTTTGATCTCGTCTGGATGCCGGGCGACGGAGGTGGGACGAATGGCCTCGTGCGCCTCCTGGGCCTCTTTTTTTGATTTGTAGGTATTCGGCGATTCCGGCAGAAATTCCGCGCCGAAGGAAGCCGCGATGGCTTCGCGCACTTCTGTCAACGCATCATTGGAAACACGGACCGAATCGGTGCGCATGTAAGTAATCAGGCCCACAGAGCCCTCTTCCCCCAACTCCACGCCTTCATAAAGGCGCTGGGCGATGATCATGGCGCGTTTTACGCTGAAGCGCAGCTTGCGCGAGGCATCCTGCTGGAAGCGGCTGGTGGTAAACGGAGGCGCCGGACTGCGGCGGCGCTCTCTCTTCTCGATGTTGCGCACCGACCATTGCGCTTGCTCCACTGCGGCCCGGATTTTGTTGGCTTCTTCTTCGTTCGGAACCTCGGTTTTTTCTTCGCCGCGCCCGATGAAACGGGCGTCGAAGGCCGGTGGTTTGGCCGCGGCCAGATGCGCATCAATGGTCCAGTATTCCTTCTTATCGAAGGCCTTGATCTCACGATCGCGATCCACAATCAGCCGCAAAGCGACGGTCTGCACGCGTCCGGCAGAGAGGCCGCGGCGAACCTTGTCCCAAAGCAGGGGCGAGACCTGGTAACCCACCAGACGATCGAGCACGCGCCGCGTCTGCTGCGCATCTACCAGGTGTTGATCAATAGTGCGCGGATTCTTGAAGGCCTCCTGCACCGCCTTCTTTGTGATTTCGTTGAAGGTGACGCGATGAATGGGGGTCCGGTCTTTTTTCTTTTTCCCGTCACTGAGCTCCTGGGCGAGATGAGCGGCAATGGCTTCGCCCTCGCGGTCAGGATCGGGCGCCAGATAGATGGCGACCGCGCTTTTGGCCAGCTTCTTCAGCTTGGCCACTACCTTTTCTTTTCCCGGGATGATGTCGTAGTCGGCGGTGAAGTCCCCCTCAATATCCACCCCGAGCTTGCTCTTGGGCAGATCTTTGATGTGTCCCAGCGAGGCCTCAACGGAATAATCCCTTCCCAGGTATTTGTTGATGGTCTTCGCCTTGGCTGGCGATTCGACTATGACAAGAGATTTAGGCAAATTGGTTCCTGTTCAAGTATTCGTAACACGGTTTGACTCGTCGCGACAAATATTGCGCCGAGTAGTTAGTACTTGGTATTTAGTAATTAGCTTCTCACCCCTAAACTGCCGCCCTGGCTTTGACATCGATTTCCGCTGAATTTTGCTCGAAAATTGGTTAACCGACAACAACGATGGGCTTTCCGTCCGCCCGTGCCGATCTTGAGAATTTCTCATCACGACCTGCTTGTTTGCTAAATACTAAAAACTCTTTACATAATTCTTCCCC
>DATDGH010000183.1:0-1988 GCA_036522215.1 Candidatus Angelobacter sp.
GGTATGCAGCGTGCGCTTCACCGCATGGACTGATGATATTCGTCTTCGCGCACCAGTCTTTCTGGGCTTGCGCGCTGACTTGCTTCCGCAGGAAGTTGTTCGTGAGACCGGAGTCCAGGCCTCAGCGCCCGCGGAAGAAGCTCCCCGCAGTCAGCCCTTGTTGCCCGATGGAGCCAACGAAGTTGTGCTGACCGTAAATGACCGCCGGCTCAAGTTCACCAATATCAAAAAGGTCTTTTATCCGCAGGAGGGCTATACCAAGCGCGATCTCATCAACTTTTATGCCGCCGTTGCCGATCTGCTGGTTCCGTATCTTCAGGGACGCCCGCTTTCACTGAGGCGCTATCCCAACGGCATCGAAGGTGAATCCTTCTTCCAGAAGGAGGCTCCCGCCGGAATTCCTGACTGGCTGCGTACGGAAAAAATTGCCACCGACGAAGAATCGTCCACGCGTTTTGTGATTGCCGACGACAAGGCTTCCCTGCTCTACCTCGCCAACCTCGGCTGCATCGATCAGAATCCCTGGATGAGCCGCATGGGATCGCTGGAAAATCCGGACTACATCCTGATTGATCTGGATCCGTATCATTGCGGCTACGATCGCATTATTGAAGCCGCGCAACTAGTGCGCACGCGCCTGGACCAGATCGAACTGGATGGATATCCCAAAACCACCGGTGGCGACGGCATGCACCTCTACATCCCCCTGGAACCGGTGTACACCTTCCTGCAGGCGCGATCATTTGCGGAGATCCTGGCGCGCTGGCTATCTTCTGAGCGTCCTGACCTTTTCACCACGCCGCGAAATGTGGCCGCGCGCGAAAAAGGAAAAGTCTATTTCGACTACCTGCAAATCTCTTCCGGCAAGACCATCTCCGCGCCTTACGTTTTGCGCGCCCACCCCGGGGCGCCCGTGGCAACACCGCTGGCTTGGAAGGAAGTTCAGCCAGGTCTCACTCCCACTCAATTCCACATCGGCAATGCCGTTCGCCGCTTCGACCGTACCGGTGATCTCTTCGCCGGCGTCCTGAAAAACCCGCAAAAGATCGAACCAGCACTGGAAAAACTGACGGCATTGATTGCGGACCAAAAACCCGCCACCAAGACACCGAAGCACTAAGAGAGAACAGTGAAAATCAGTCTCGGTAGTAACGGAAATGTAGGGAAACCTTGTCGTCGGCAGTCACGAAACGCATCGCCAATAAAAAAGGGGAGCTCAGCTTTCTACTCCCCTCTCCTTAACACTGCGCGACCAGTGGTAAAGCTCGTGGTGTTGATTTTGGTGTTTGCTGTTGCTTTGGGTTTTGCCTTTGCTTTTGCTTTACTAAGTACTGACTACTGATTACTGACTACTGGTGTTCTCATTTCACACTGCTGCCGGAAGCGGCATCGCCGCCAGCGGATTGGCCAACCTCCAGCGCATAGGTTTTGCCTTCGAACTGGATGGTGGTAAGTGTTCTTTCCCCGTTGCTGGCAGTCTTGACTTCAGCTGAATCCTGGGTGGCCTTCTGATCCAGCTTCACCACTCGCGCCGGAGCCGTGGCCACTACTTTGCCATCGCGGACGAAGTTCACTTGGGCGTTGGGTCCGGTGCCATCCCACTTGACTGTGTAATCACCGGCCGGCAATTGCTTGCCTGCCACTTGCACCGCAGCACCCAGGTTCAACCCACCTTTGTGGCTGTCATTGGCTGCATAGGCGCCAGCGGATGGCAACAACGCCAGGACCAGAAACATGACTTTGGAACGCAGGGACAACTTCATAGATACTTCTTTCTTTCCCGATGCGTCGGGAACCGTCTGGAGGCAGCCCCTGCTACACCCGTCACCAGACGCCGAGGCTGACGGCTCGTGATGGGTCGGTTGAGAGAGCACACAGGCACTTGCAATTTCTTCCAAATCGCCTAAAATGCTCAACTCGGGGTTAATCACCGGGATTGTTTTTGCCTGGGGCCACCAAACCGTAGGCAGAAACCGTCCCTCTTAACC
>DATDGH010000184.1:0-8578 GCA_036522215.1 Candidatus Angelobacter sp.
GGCATTAAACTCCTGCTCCGAGATGGGCATGGGATCGCGATTACCTTCCATTCCGACCGGGGTAGCATTGATGATCACGTCAAAAGTCATCTTTCTCAATTGCATTTTGTTTACGGCTTTGACGCGGGCTTTTTTAGCCAGGTTCTGCGCCGGACCGGGGGTGCGATTGAAAACGTAAACATCGGCGCCGCGCTCCTTCAAACCAAAGACGGCGGCGCGTCCTGCGCCACCAGCACCCAGCACCAGGATTTTTGCGCCCTGAAGCGGCAGACGCCCCTCCAAGGGACGCACTACGCCGGTCACGTCCGTGTTGAAACCGTAGAGTTTTCCATCCTGGGAGCGCACTACGGTGTTGCAGGCGCCGATTTTGGCCGTCAGCGGATCAGTCTTGTCCAGGTGCTTGAGGATTTCTTCCTTGTACGGCATGGTGATGCTCAGGCCATGAATGGGAATATCGCGAACGCAGGCCAGCAGGTCGCTCAACGACTTGGCATGAAGCGGCAGATAAACAGCATTCACGTTTTCCCGTCGGAAGGCCGTATTCAGCATGATGGGCGAGAGCGAATGTGCAACCGGATCTCCGGCCACGCCGTAGACGCGTGTGGCCGCGTCCACTTGCTCAATGCGATAGGTATCCTGCAAAGCGCGGGCGGCAATCTGCCCGGGAGCGGTCTCCTCGCCCGGACCCACCGCGCCGAAGGTGAACTGACTGCCGGCACGAACTCCGAGCACCCGGCTGATTACACCCTGCTCTCCCATGCACAGCCCGATCATGGAATGCGGGTGGCTATGGCGCTCCAGGAACTTCATCATGACCACGTTGTCAGAGAGCGTGGTTGCGGTGCTCACCAGCTTAAAAAAGTCGGCTGGATATTGAGTCATCCGGGCAAAGGTTTCTTCCAGCTTCCGCGTCCCGCGAAAGTCGTGGTAGGAAAGGATCAGGTTGGCAGAACGCTTGAGGCGGGCGAAATCCGACGGTTTGAGTTGGGCCGCAGTTTCCAACTCAAGATCCACCAGGTGGCACCCATGGTTCGCGGCTTTAACCAGGATGTCCACTTCCGTCGCTATCGATCCCCGAAACTTCCCTCCTGCTGCCGCCCGCCGACAGGTGGCCACAATCAGGACTTCAGGGTGGTATTCCACAAAACCCTTGATCTTCTGCAGCGCCAAACCGGGCTTGGAAAGGTAGTCTAACCTGAACTCAATAAAGGGGTTATCGCGCACAATGGCGTCGGCCTTTTGCACCATTTCAGCGGGATTTGCCGCCACAATGGGGACGCAGACCCGCGGCAGCCGTGCGGGTATAAACCGTGGCGAGTAAGTTCCTGAAGATACACTCATCTATATAAAGGTCGCATCATACGGAGGAAAAATCACAGATGCAAGACCGGAATTCAACAGTGAGTAGTACTTCGGTGCCCTTACGGCATCTCCTAAGTAACTAAGAATTCAGTTTTTTACGGCTTAAAATACTCTTTTGGACTCGAGGGGAAGGCTATCTCTGAGCCATGGGAGCGGAGGAACTATGAAGCAGTTTGGGCTGGTATTGCTTGTGTTTTCGACTTGGGCGTTTGGTCAGGGAGGGGTTGTGCAACCCCCGCCCACGGCCCGGGAACTCCACCACGGCCAGCAGCTTGTGACCCCCAGCGATTTGTATTGTTCGGGATTCATCACCACCCAGACGATTCCGGAGTCGAGCTATGTGGCTGCCGGCTGGAACAGTCCTGACCAGACGCACTATGCCGGCGCAACTGACTTTGTTTACATATATGGCGCCTCCAGCTTCAAGGCCGGTGACCGGCTGCATATTCTTCGCAAGGTGAGAGATCCCAACCATTACGAGCTGTACAAAGGTGAAAGAGCTGCCATTCAGCAGGTAGGGCAGCCTTACTTTGAGCGCGGCTATGTGCGCGTCCTGGAAGTGCAGAGGAACGTAGCCATTGCCGTTCCCGAGTTGAGCTGCGGAGACTTTGTCCCTGGAGACGTGGCAATACCGCTGGTGGAACGTGAGAAGCCGGTTCTTCATCCCGTGACTCTCGATCGCTTTGCTGTCGCCAATGGCAAACCGACGGGCCGCATCGTTATGACCAATGAGTTTGACAGCGTTGTGGGCAGCGGGCAGAAGGTGTATCTCAACATTGGCGAAGACAAAGGATTGAAAGTTGGCGACTATCTTCGCGCTACTCGTACGTATCCCTATTCCTATCGTGACCCGGTAGACGGTCTCTCAACCTATGCGACTAACACGGAGGAAACCCAGAAAAAACCTCCCAAGCTGCCCAAGGATAAACTGGGCGACCTGCCTCGACGAACCCTGGGCGCGATGGTCGTGCTCACGGTCCATCCCAGAAGCGCTACGGCCATGATCGTTAACGCGCTGGAAGATATCCACGCGGGTGACGGGGTTGAAGTAATGGACGAGCAGTAATCGGGTCGGTTCATCGGAAGAGAACAGTCCTTAAGCGTAGAGATTTCCAAACTTTAGGCCGAAGTGTTGGCTCCTGATTTTCAAATTACCAAATTACTGACTTACCCAATTCTCCCCTAGTCCCGGCTACGGTCATTTTTCCGGCTCACGGAAGCATCTTCCTTGCTGCGGCTGGATTCCAACTCAGTACTCATCGAGGGGATATGAAATTGGGCCGAATCCTGGGATTTGCTCTCTTCCTGTTTCTCAATGCGACCGTAGTTTTTGCCGCCGTTGCTGTAACTGTTCATCCGGCACGGGCGCCGCTTACCCTGACCCAACCGCAGCAATTCATCGCCACGGTTGCTAATACCAGCAATCACAATGTGACTTGGGCAGTGGACGGAGTCACCGGCGGGAATTCCACCGTCGGCACCATCAGCACAGGTGGGCTGTACCATCCGCCTTCGAGCGCCGGAAAGCATACGATCACGGCACGGAGCGTGGCGCAGTCTTCCGCCGTCGGGTCGGCAACCGTTTGGGTGACCAACTATCCGGGAATGTTCACTCATCACGCCGATAAATTCAGAAGCGGGGTGAACTTTCAGGAACTCGCTCTATCTCCGTCCACGGTGAACAAGAACACGTTCGGCAAGCTATTCTCGCGGTCTGTGAATGGACAAATCTATGCGCAGCCGCTGATTGTTGCCAATCTAACCATTGCCGGAGCACAGCACAATGTGGTTTACGTGGCCACCGAGCACGGCAGCGTCTACGCTTTTGACGCTGATGGCAAGATCACGGCGCCGTTGTGGCAGCGGAGCTTCATTAATCCCTCAGCCGGAGTTACCACCATTCCAAAACCGTCGTCAGGGCTGATTGAGCCCGAGATCAGCATCACCGGGACGCCGGCCATCGACGGTGCTACGGGAACAATTTATGTTGCAGCATCCACCGTGGAGCACGGCAGCATCGTGCACCGGTTGCACGCGCTCAGCATTACCACCGGAGCAGAAAAATTTGGCGGGCCAGTTGTAATTCAGGGTTCTGTTCCAGGAACTTACTCTGCTTTGGCCGTGAATGGACGACTGCCGTTCACTGCACAAAGGCAGTTTCAGCGTCCGGCCCTGCTTTTCCTGAACGGAGTGGTCTACATCGCATTTGGTTCTTTTGGCGACGCCCTGCCTTATAACGGCTGGTTGTTTGCTTATACGGCGCAAGGCACGGGCATCCTGCATCAGGTGGGAATATTTTGCACCAGTCCGGATAAAGGGGCGTCATCGATCTGGCAAAGCGGCGGAGGCCCCACAGCCGACAATCAAAACAACATCTACGTCGCCGCCGGCAATGGAGTATTTGATTTGAATACTGGAGGCCGAGACGCAGGCAATAGTGTGCTGAAGCTCGCGTTGCAATCGTCCGGGCTGACGTTGCTGGATTACTTTACTCCCGCAGATCAGGCCCAGCTTAACTCCGGCGACCTGGACCTGGGGACCAGCGGCCCGATGCTTCCGCCATTCCAAAGTGGAGCAACCGATCCTGATCTCGTGATCGAAGGGGGAAAAGACGGAAACATTTACCTGGTCAATCGCGACAACATGGGCCACTTTAATGTGAGTACCAACAGCAATGTGGAAACAGTGCCCGTGGGTCGTCCGGACCCAACCAATGGGGCGTTCACAACGCCGGCTGCCATTGGCGCGTCGATCTATATTGGCGAAGTTGGGGAGCCACTTGAACTCTTTACCTTCAGCCGCGGATTGCTTTCCCGCGCTCCCACGGCGCAGACGGCCAACTCCTTCGCGTTTCCCGGAACAGTGCCCATGATCTCAGTGAATGGAAGCAGCAATGCGATTGTGTGGGCGCTCGATCTCTCGAGATATATCGGGAATAACAATCCCAACCCCGGTCCGGCGGTGCTGCATGCTTACAATGCCGGCAACCTGACTGAGCTTTACAACAGCACCCAGGCGGGGACGCGCGACCAGGCCGGGGTTGCGATCAAGTTCACGGCGCCAACCATTTCCAATGGACGGGTCTATGTGGGAACGGCGAACCAGCTAGATGTGTATGGCTTACTCCCGTAAGAGCATTCAGCAGGATCGCTCCACCCAGAGCGCGGTAAAGATACGCACTCGCCGTGATCGCAGCGCGAGCGGGTGATTCAACTCCAAAAACAAAAATCTAAGCTTACTTCTTTCCGGCTGCGACCTTCCCGTGAATCCCGGCAACCACCTGCTTCTGCTCTGGAGTTGGCGCTGGTGGTTCGGGGGCGGTGCTCCGCAGGCCTAGTTCTTTGCGCAGATCGCTTTCCAGCCGGGTGGCGATGTCCTTATTTTCTCTCAGGAACTGCTTGGCATTTTCACGTCCCTGGCCAATGCGTTCATTTTTGTAGCTGAACCAGGCGCCGGATTTCTCCACCATATTCTTAGCCACGCCCAGATCCACCAGGTCGCCCTCGCGGGAGATTCCTTCGCCGTACATGATGTCGAACTCGGCTTCGCGGAAGGGCGCCGCCGTTTTGTTCTTGACCACTTTGATCTTGGTGCGGGAACCTACCACCAAGTCGCCTTCCTTGATCGCGGCGATGCGGCGGATGTCCACGCGGACGGAGGAGTAGAACTTGAGGGCACGCCCGCCAGTTGTAGTTTCCGGGTTGCCGAACATAACGCCGATCTTCTCTCGGATCTGGTTAATGAAAACCAGGCAGGTTCGCGACTTGGAGACGATGCCTGTGAGTTTGCGCAGGGCCTGCGACATCAGGCGCGCCTGCAGTCCCATGTGGCTATCGCCCATCTCACCATCCAGCTCAGCCTTGGGAACCAGGGCAGCCACCGAGTCCACCACCAGGACGTCAATGGCTCCGGAACGCACCAGGGCCTCCGCGATTTCCAGCGCCTGCTCGCCATAGTCCGGCTGCGAGACCAGCAAGTTGTCCACGTCCACGCCCAGCTTACGGGCATAGATGGGATCAAGAGCATGTTCGGCGTCCACAAAGGCCGCCATCCCACCTTGTTTCTGGGCTTCGGCAATCACCTGGAGAGCAACGGTGGTCTTGCCGCTGGATTCGGGACCGAAGATCTCCACTACGCGACCGCGAGGAAAGCCGCCTACACCAAGGGCGGAGTCAAAAGAAATGGAGCCGGTGGAGATGACGGCGATGGGAACAATGGCTTCCTTACTTCCCAGCCGCATGATGGAGCCTTTGCCAAACTGCTTTTCAATCTGGGCCAAGGCGAGGTCAATTGCTTTTGCTTTCTCAAGCTTTTCGTCTGCCAATGTTGTCTCCCCTGTGAATGCGGACTATATTACACCAGGGCGAACAAAAAGAGAATAGGTGATTTTCTTGCCGTGGCGGCCTCAAGGTTGCGGTTGCGGGAAGGACTTTATCGGAGGGTTTATTTCTTGCCCTGTTCATCCTTGACCACCCAGTTGAGGGCATAGCGTCGGAGGCTGTCACGATGCTCCTTCAGGTATGCGGGATAGTCCTGAGCGATTCCAGCATCGGACTTGGCCAGCAGGATATACGGCTCAAGAACCCCATCTTGCTCCAGGCGTATTAAGGTACGCAGCGATGGATCCAGGTCTTTCGACTTGCGGACGTTTTCCTTGACCGCACCAATGGTGGCGCGCAATGCGTCGGCTTCCTCCTTTAGACTGTGGCGATAGGTTTTCTCCTTCGGGTACTCCTCGGAGAACTTCTTGGCCCAGAGCGAGCGGGATATGCCGTAAATGACCCAGGCTGAGCTGCCATCATCTTTTTTGCCTTTAAAAAGGGTGCTGTCGTCGAGAGTAATTGTGGTGTTCCCTTTGTCATTGGTTTGCACAGTAGTAGGAATCTGGATTGCAGGATGGCTCAAGGTAAGATGCTGGCCCTTGCCCCAGCTCACAAAGGCAGACAAAGTCAGGCGGTTGAAAGGTTCGCTGATGTAGGCTTCCACGTATTTTTCGCGCGCTTCATTAAGATTCCCCTGTTTCATCAGCACGTCAGCCCAATAGCGATAGGCTGTTTCGCGGTCCGGGTTGATAGCGATTGCTTTGGCGAACCATTCTCCAGCCTGGTCGATTTTACCGGGGATTTTGTAGTACGCGTCGCCGATATACAGGGCTGCGTCGTATAGCGTTGGGTCAGCTTTGAGGGCTTTTTTGTAGAGCTCCACCGCCGGCTCCAAGTCACCTTTGACGAAAAGGCCTTCGCCCTCCTGCATGGCCTGGTCGGCTTCAGCGTTGGACGAGAATTTGTTCAGCCCTGGAGTTCCTTCCGCGAGTTTGGCAAGCAGGCTTGCCGTCAGCGCGGTTTTGTCCCCTAACTCTTTGGCACGGGTCAGGGCTGTGCGGGAGCGATCGGCCAGGTTCTTGCGCTTTTGCTCCTCCGGCGTGATGGTGATGATGCTGTAAAGGCAAAAACCAAGCGTAGAAAAAACATCTCTATCCTGGTTGTTCATGGTCGCGAGTTGTTCAAGCAAGGGCACGGCTTCGACGAACTTATTTTGCTTATAAAGGTCGAATGCCTGCTGCTTCTTTTCAGAATAGGCAATCGCATCCTGCGCGATAAGCTGGGAGGAAATACAGATCGTCGCGGCGAATACAGTAGCTACCAGCCAGAGTGGGCACGTCAGAAGAGGTTTACCGCTTCGGTATGAGCGCATTTTCCCTCCTGCCTCCGCGGCTCCGGAGGCCAAAAGCCTGTTATCCAAAGACACCTGTAAACGGCTGGAGGTTCCCTAGCATGTTAGCGCAGGACGGCTGGTGGCGGCTACGAGATTGGAGAGGATCCTGAACAAAGTCCTTGCTCCCGAACCACGGGGGAAAGGTCCGGGAGCAAGTCTGGGGGAGATTGTGGGACTACCAGTAGTGCAGGGTGACGTAGTTGAGCCAGGCCGAGTAATGATGCTGGGCGTAGTCGCCGTCCATCTGGAAAGCAACATTGAGTTCTGTGCCGCCCTGCGGCCGGGAGTTGAAGGACATATTCACGTAATGCTTGACTCCGTCCAGCGTGATGGCCACGAAGTGAGTCGCGGTTGAGTCGCGGTAGAGTTCCCAGGTCAGGTGGTGCCAGGTGTAAGCCGCGGGCACGGAGCAGGCTACTCCTGTATTGCGCCAGGCGCCGCCAGCGGTGTCCCAGACGTCCCAGACGCCGCCATCTCTGATGTTGCATTGGGTGCCAAAGATAAACTTGCGGGAGCCGTTGGTCTGATTGACGTCAAACTCCAGGGCCTGGGCGTATTGCGGTGTAGTGAGGTAGAAATCCACGTCATACTGGAAGTGGCTGGCGCCATTTTGGCCGCCAAGTTGTTTCCACCACAGAGCATCGGAATAGCGTTGACTGCCTCCCAGGCTGAATTGCATGGATTTTCCGTTCTGTGAAGGAGACCCAACAAACTGCACGGTCGAGTAGGCGGCACTGGGCCCATTTCCACCTGCGCCGGCGCACGTAGTGCAGCTTTGCCAGCCTGGCATCTGCTCGATCAGAGAGAAGGACGCCGCGCCCGAAGGAGCAGAGGGAGGAGGCGCACCTGAAGTACCCACATTCAAGGTGAATGCGTTCTGGTATATGTTGCCGCGACTGTCCCACGCTTTGACGGTGATAGCGTGCTGGCCGGTGTCCATATTCACATTGGTATCCAATGCCCCCCCATTGCCCTTGTAAGCGATATTGCTGTCGAGGTAAATGATCATGGCCGAAATGGGAGAACTGCCGCTGGCAGAAGCAACAAAATGAACAGGCGAACTGGTTGTAGTTCCAGGGGAGGGTGAGCTTACTGAGACACCCGCGAAAGCCATGGCGGACATCAGTAAGCAAGCGACTACGAGGGCTGACCAGCGCTTGGTTGCAATTTGTGTCATCTTCTACTGCACTCCAGAGGAAATTTTCTTTCGTGTGCTTCATCGCTGGTGAACGACGAATGTGCAGCGTATGGATTGATCTACTCTGATTCAATTGTTTTTCCAGAGCAGCCGAAAAAAGCTTAAACCGGGTACTAGTCAGGAACTAAGGCGCTTCGGTTAGGCCATAGACCTGAATGGGAGCGATTGAAATCGCTCCCGTGCTTGTCTGACAAGGGTTCTAATGATTGTTTCAGCACTGCTCAACTTTAGGGCCCGGATGGCATTCAACCAGGGCCCTTAGTTCCACCAGTGACACCGCCCGGGTTGCCTCAGGAAAGCAAT
>DATDGH010000185.1:0-10285 GCA_036522215.1 Candidatus Angelobacter sp.
GTTCTCAACATTGTGATCAATGGCATGCAGGCCATGGCGGACGGCGGCAACCTTCATATCATGACTCAGCGCGAGGGCGAAGGCGCCCTGATCACGGTGCGAGATGAAGGCCCTGGAATTCCCATAGAGATTCGCGACAAAATCTACAATCTGTATTTCACTACTAAAAAGGGTGGCAGCGGCATTGGATTAGCCATGGCCTACCGCGTGGTGCAGTTGCACCATGGAGCCCTGGAGTTTGATTCGATTGAGGGCCATGGCACCACCTTTGTTCTGCGCATCCCACTTGCGGAGGTCAGTATTGCTGGGGAGCAAGCTGCGGTCAGCCCCGCAGATTCTGTCAACATAGTATGAAGAAATTGCAATTCAAGACCGGCCTGATCTTCGCCTCCTGGGCGTTGTTGCTTGTATTTGGCTGCCACAAAAAGAAGCCGCCCATTCCCCCGCAGGAACAACCGCCCACGATCACCACAGCACAGCAGCCGCCGCAGCCTGAACCGACGCCGCAGAATCCACCGCCGCAGAATCCACCGCCACCCCAGGAAGAGCCTCAGGCAAACAACAAACCTCCAGAGAAACCTGCGCCCAAGCATCCGAAAACTCATCCTGTAAAGAAGCCGGCGACAGAACCAGATAAGACCCCGGTAGAAATAGCAAAGAATGCTCAGCCTGAGCCTCCAACGCCTCCCCGAGTCGTGATCCAGGAGGGCGGCGCCAACGCTCAAACCGGACAAACAGGAACGGGAGCGCCCGGAGACGACAATCAGGCCACCACCCAACAGCTTCTGGACAGCACAGATTCCAACATTCGCAATCTCAAACGCACGCTTACTGCTAACGAGCAGTCCATGCTGGCGCAGATTAAGGACTACGTTGCCCAAAGCAAACAAGCCGCCAAAGATGGAGACCTGGTCCGCGCCCACAACCTGGCCTTGAAAGCCCACCTGCTGTCAGATGAGCTGGCCAAATCCAAGTGAAATCATTGGGTAATAGGGAGATTTGGTAGGCAATTGAGTAACTGGGTAATCGAATAGTTTTTATGAGTTCCCAGGGCGCAGCTCTGATTCTCCAATGAGCTGCATCGTGGGTAATCAGATCACCCGATCACCAGATCACCCGCTCTTCAATTACTCAATTACCAATTACCCAATTACCAAATTTTCCGGGTGCTAGTTAACGTGCAACCTGCCCAGCCTCTCAGCAAATCGATTCTGCTATCCTCTCGAAATGTCTCTTTCCATCTGCATCATCACTCTCAATGAAGAAGCCAATATTGGGCGGACGCTGGAGAGCGTGAAAGATATTGCCGACGAGATTATTGTCGTAGATTCAGGCAGCACAGACAGTACTGTGCCCATCGCCCAGTCGTACGGAGCAAAAGTGTTTGTCGAGGCCTGGAAGGGATTTGCCCTGCAGAAGAACTCCTGTCTGGACAAAGCCGGCAGCGACTGGATTCTCTCCCTGGATGCGGATGAAGAAGTAAGCCCTGAGTTGGCGGCCAGCATCAAATCGGTGCTGCAATCCGGAACGCCGGAGCTTGATGCCTACACCATGAATCGCCGGAACTTGTATCTCGGTCGCTGGATCAAGCATGCCGGTTACTATCCCGACCGCAAAATGCGGCTGGTCAGGCGCGAACTGGCAGAATTCGAAATTCGTGCGGTTCATGAAGACATGAAAAAGCTGCCGCGCATGGGCCATGTTGAGGGGGATCTGATCCACCACGCCTATCCCAGGCTGGAAGGCTTCATTGAACACGCCAATCGCTATTCTTCGCTGGGAGCAGGCATGGTGGTGGCCGAACGCAAAGTCGGCTTCAGCTTCATCAACATCGTGCTGCGGCCCCTGGTTCGATTCATCTACATGTATTTCTTCCGCCTCGGATTTCTCGACGGCCGCGAAGGTTTGCTGGTCCTGATGACTCACGCCAGCTACGTGAGCTGGAAATATGCCAAGGCCTGGGAGCAGGGAAAGAATGATCGCAGCAGATTGGTTTCTTGAGGTTCCTTGTCCTTCCTAATGGTCAATATTTCTGACTGGACAATATTTATGTCCACTTGTAGAATATTCGCATGCAGACCATTAATGCCTCCAAATTCAAAGAGCAGTGCCTTTCACTCCTTGAGAACCTCGACCCGGAAGGCATTGTGATCACGAAACATGGTAAGGCTGTGGCGCGGTTGATTCCGGCCAGTTTGGACTGTGCCGATTTGATTGGCAGCATGAAGGGCAAGCTTAAAGTCCATGGTGACATTCTTTCGACCGGGATTAAATGGAATGCTGAACCTTGACACTCACATTCTGATTCATGCATTGCAAGGAAACTTGAAGAAAGCCGAAAACCGTCTGTTGAGCAGGCATTCCTGGAGCATCTCGGCAATCGTACTTTGGGAATTGTGCAAGCTGGCCCAGCGGAAGCGCATCACTCTCGATCCAAATTCTCCGGATTTCACCCGCACACTCTCAAGAATTCATGTCTGGCCCCTCGATTTGGCCGTCTGCCGCAAGACGATGGAATTGGATTTTCAAAGCGATCCTGCTGATAAAATTATTGCCGCCACCAGCATAGTCCATCAGGTTCCGCTATTGACTCGCGATGACAGGATTCTTGCTTCCAAACTGGTCCCATTCGCCACATGACACTCGAAAAGGGCGCGCAGGCAGGTGAATAACTTCGGTTTTACTCCTAAAGAGCTGCGCAAGCTGCGCAGCTTGAAAGATCCTCACGGAATCCAGAAGTTTCTGGATGCCATGCCCTACCATCTGGCTGATACCGGTTGGTCGCCGCGAGTGGTCTTTCGTGAGAACACCTCTCACTGTTTTGAAGGAGCGATGTTCGCGGCGGCGGCGCTGCGGGCCAATGGATTCCCGCCGCTGGTCTTCGATCTGGAGGCCGAAGCCGATACCGATCATGTGGTCGCCATCTACCGCCTGCGAGGTCATTGGGGCGCCATTGCCAAGTCAAACTTTACCGGCTGCCGTTATCGCGAACCCGTGTACCGCACCCTGCGTGAACTGGCCATGAGCTATTTCGATGTCTACTTCAACCTGCGTGGGGAGCGCACTCTGCGCACCTTCTCCCGTCCTGTAAATCTGGCCCGATTCGACCGCCTTGAGTGGATGACCACAGAGAAGCCGCTGTGGTTTGTGGCTGACTACCTGTTTAGCATTCATCACTACAAGCTGCTGCAGCCCGGCATGGCCGAGCACCTGCACCGGCTGGACAGCCGGTCATTCAGAGCAGGCTGCGTAGATCGCGCAGAGAAATAATCTGCATCGTGTTTTTGAGTTTATCTTGAAGCGAAACCAGAGATCCCTGCCGCCAGAAAAATCAGTAGCTGAATTGAGTTACTGGATTACTCAATTACCCGATCTCTCTCATCTTCCTCATTCGCGTTGATTCGCATTCATTCGCGGCTAAATTATTTTCTTCCTTCTCTCTTTTGCCCGATCACCAGTCCTCGCGGCGTGGGCAGCAGCACCACGGAAATCAAGCCTTCGCTCTCCAGCTTTAATGCGGCTTCGCGCACGGTCTTTAGGTGGGAACTCGAATCATGCATCAGGATCAGCCCGTTGGGATTGATCTGGGGAAGAAAGTGGCGCACCTCCGGCTCGCGCAGCTCCGGCAGAGAATCACAGAATAAAACGTCGATCGTCCCGGACACCTTGATTTTGAGGCTCGATTCCCGCCGGTAATCAATCCATTTCTTCAACCCGGAGCCATCGATTTTCTCTTTGGCCTTGGTAAAAACTTCCGCATCAGATTCGCAGGTAATGATCTTGCCAAAACCATTCTGCTTGAGCCCCTCAGCCATGTAGACGGTGCTCACACCCAGAAACGTTCCCGTCTCTACCACCAGGTTAGGCTTCACCGTGGTCATCAGGCATTTCAGAAAATCCAGGACTTCAACTTCTGCGGTCATAGTGTCAAACATGCTCCAGCGTTCAGGGTGGGGGCACTCGAGTGTGGCCCGATGATATTCAGGTTTAGGCGCTGCGCCATGTTGCTGCACATGATTCAGCGTTTTGTGGACAGGATCGATTTTGCGAAATCGACGCCTCACAAGAATCAGAAGAATGATTCCGGCAATGATGGTGAGCAACGCCGCGAACTGCGCATTGCTCATACCCAGAATCACTCGCGGGTTGATGCGCAAAAATTCCACCAGAAACCGCTCCAGCCCGAAGAGCACCAGGAACTCGCCGGTAATCACCCCCGGGGCCAGTGGATGCTGTATCGCGCGCCTGCCTCGCCGCCACAGATACCAGAAGATCAGTACTGCAGCCACGAACTCATAGATAGGCGTGGGATAAACGCGGCAATCGGACGGCCAGCCCCACTGCACACAGGTTTGAGTCGTGGGAACCAGGCCGTGGGGAAACGCCATGCCCCAGGGCCACTGCCAGGATGTAGGACGGCCGTAATCACCATCGCCGGAGATGAGACATCCAATGCGGCCCACGCCATAACCTATCGCCACTGCGGGACTGCAAATATCCAGCATGGTCAACATTCCAATGCGGTATTTGCGCGCCAGCAACAACAGCACGCTAATTCCGGCGACAAAGCCTCCAAACCATGCAAAGCCCTGCCGAAACCATTCCAGGACCTGGCGACTGAACAACAATTGCAAGGTGGGCCGATCTTCAGGAGTGTCGATCACATGCCATATCTTGGCGCCCAAAATGCCGGCGATGGCCATCCAAACGATGATGACGCTGGGATCGAGCTTGAGTTTGCGGCGATGGATCTCCGCCTGGAGCACAAAAAAAGCGGCCACAAACGCCAGCCACATCAGCAAACCAAATGTGGGGATCGTCCATGAGCCAATATGGATGTATGGGAGCAGTCTGTTTCCTCAGAGGATGCTGTAAGAGTCAGTATAAATTAATGGCAATTGGCAATTGGTAAAAGGCAATTAGGTTTAGAGCAAAGGGTTTCAAATCTGCCAGCTACGCCAGTCTCTGTACCCGATTGCCTACACCAAACAGAATCACTTACAGCACTGATCAGCGGGCGCTACTTAGCTGTCTTCTCGGGGGAAGGATTGTTTTCATCCGTCCTGAATGCCTCCGCGCGAAGCGCCAGGTGGGCCGGGAGAATCACCAGGCGGGGCAGAGAACCATCTTTGCGGCGATAGTAATTCATGTCGGCCAGAGACTGTATCCCGGTTTTTTCCCGCAGCACCTCGTGACCCGGAATATCTTCCACGTCGAACAGGTCAGCAGGAGTAAACGACTGTTGCGCCGCCACCAGTAGATCATGCTCGTTGTGAAAATCGTCTTCCAAACGCGGGTCCAGCACAAAACACCAGAAAATGTCCCACTCTCTCGCCTGGTCGTGGGTGAGCGCGTTGACGATCAGGTTGTGATCGTATTCTGGAGAGGTGGGCGAATGGTATTGCTTGCCCGGAATCACTACATAGAGATTGAGTCGCTTGTCCAGTGGCTTCTCTTCCGGCAGACGCTTTCCCAGAGTCCATGGCCCCAGCGATGCCGTGCGCCCGGTGGTGGAATCAGGCGCAAACTGGACGATGGCGCCTTCGTAGTAAGCAGAGAGCGGTTTCGCGCCCTCAGGAACTGGAGCAGCCCAGACAACGGTTGCCGCCAAAATTCCCAGTTTAGCCAGCTTCTGTACATTCGAAGTCAGCAATCAAGCTGATTATAGCCATCAATCCGCCGGAGAAGTAATGTTAAATTGAGAGTAAATGAAGGACATCCTGCAGCACCGCGGTCTACGGCTGATTTTTGCCGCAAACGTAATCTCCATGATCGGGAGTGGAATGAATTCAGCCGCTACCACCTGGTTCGTGCTGCAGGCCACGCACTCTGAGATGGCGCTGGGCACGCTGCTCATGCTGCAAACCATCCCCGCGCTGCTGATGCTGCCGTTTTCCGGCGTAGTAATTGACCGCGAAGACCGCAGGCGGCTGGTCATGGTGCTGGATGCCAGCCGGGGTGTGGTGGTCTTGCTGGTGGCGATATTGGCGTACCGAGGCGTTGCCACTTTGTGGGAGGTCTATCTGATGGGCGTCCTGGTGGCAGCGGGATTCTGGATGTTCTGGCCCACCATCAACGCACTCATTCAGGAGCTCACGCCGGAATCGCACTTTGTGAACGCCAACAGCTTCCTGATTGCCGGCTTTCAGGGTGGCTGGCTGATCGCCGGTTCGATGGTCGGCTTTGTCTACAACACGATTGGCTTGAGCGGAATTTTGTTCATCGATTTTGCCAGCTACGTTGTGTCTTTCCTGTGCTACCTGTTTGTGCGCAAAGGACGACATACGGTAGCGGTGCCCGCAGCCAGGGAAATGCATGAGGGCGCTTTGAGCCAATTCCTCCATGAGCTCCGTGAAGGCATCGGCTATATCAGGCAGCGGCCCCGGCTGCTGCTGATAGGCAGCGCTATGGCCTTGTTCTATGGCGCCATGCTGACGCAAGGGGTAATCACCGCTCCCCTCAGCGATCATGTCCTTAAAGCCGGCGCTATCGGATACGGATGGCTGAATGGTGGCTGGGCCATCGGCGCCTGCCTGAGTTCCTTTTATGTTCCGGCCATGATTCGCGGAACCGGACACCGGCGAGCCATCGGTGTTTCGATGGCAGTGATAGGACTGGGGTTAATCTCCCTGCCCTGGATTGGCTCGCACCTTCATGGCGCCTTTCACCTGGGCGCGTCGGGAATCATCGGCATCGCGCTCTCCGTCTCGGTGATGATTTACGCCATCATGGGCTGCTGTCGCGCGTTGGGCGGAGTCGCCATCACCAGCACCATCATGGAGCTGGTGCCGAAACATTTCATGGGAAGAGTGCAGAACACATTTCTTTTCGCCGCCACCGTCCTCCAGTTCGGTCTCTCCATCCTGGTAGGCACAGTGGCCCACAAAAAGAGTCTTGCCCTGGGCTTTGCCATTGTCGGCAGTCTGTATTTACTGGCCTGCGTCACAGGTGCATGGCCAGTGCCGTCGGAAGCTGCGAAAACCACTGAAACTGCTACCGTGGCCGAGCCGGAAACCGTTGTAACCGAGTAATTCTCCCCCTCGTGTCTATTACCTGCAGCACTTCTCGATAGGACATCACGACATTCTGCGGCAGACTCGCACTGACCCGCTTTGTCGCTTGCACGCAAAGTACTAAGCGATCAACCTTGAATCATGAAATACCTGACGAAATGGAAAGTCATACAGCAGCTGATGATTTCCATTCTCGCGCTCGCATTCATAGCTCCTGCGCAGTCGATCACGACATCAGCTAACGCTGATCGCGAACGTTCCGTCCGGCCCGGAAGTCCTGCCACCGAACTCATATTCGCAGCTCCGGTACTTCTGATCGCAACCTACCAGCGTTACAGCAGCCTGCGTCGCGGCCGCGAGCAAGAGATTGCCGCGGTGGTCTGTATGGTGCCCGCGAAATATCAGTATTGTCCCGATTTCGGCTATCCCAACCCTTGGGAGAGGTTTGCTCCAGTCTCCTTTGAGCTTAACCCTCAGCCGGGCTTCACCGTGGGCTACCGCAAAGGAAACGATTATAGGACCCAAGCCAGAGGAACGCCTTTTGAGTCGGGCGACAAACAAGTGGTCTTATTCAAGCTCCGCGCAGCCGACGACGCCCCGCTGGGTGCTCACGTGCTTCAGGGAAAGATGATATTCCGCAGAGGCGATCAAGGGCCGGGCGGCGTGTGGAGTGGCAACGGCATGCTCGAAGAAGTTGAAGTCAAGGTCCCCATTGAGGTAGTGGGCCATGATGATGTTGTCGTGCAGGCCGCCGCTTGGCCCAGGAAAGAAGGTGTTGGCCACAGAACCGCGCGGGGCACACAGGACACCCTCGCAGCGCTTCCGACCCTGGCGTTCGAATGGCTCATATGTCAATTTGGCGACTGCGACCGAGTTGTGCACTAGCCAAGGGATTGCGCCCTTGATATCTCTCTCTACCAACTAGGTTTTGACTTTGATTTTCAATTTCCAGGGTCGAAAATCCCTCTGGGACAAACAACTCAACCGTACAGTCGGTGCTCAGCACCGGGGTCCCCGACGCACGCTTCGTGTGGCGGGGTGGAGGACCGACTCCGCGCCGAAAGGCGCGCTCTCTTCGCCCCGCGCATGTGGATTTTCATCCGCTTTCGCGGGCCGCAGGCCCTAAGGGACAACTTACCCAATTACAAAATTCGCAGCGAGAAACCGGGCTGCCTGCGTCAGAACGCGAACAAAATTCCCGTTTCCGCTCGCATAACGGCGTGGGCCACTCTTCTGTTATCCTTCTCCGTTTCCCAATCTCCCGAGGGATTGATTGTTATGCTCACCATGCAAGGACGCAACGTCGTTGTTTGTGGATTGGCCAACAAGCGCAGCATTGCCTGGGCCATTGCCCAGTGCCTCAACGAAGCCGGCGCCAGGCTTGCTATCACTTACATGAACGAACGCATGAAACAAGAAGCACAGGATCTGATTACTTCCCTGCCCGGGGCGGAGGGCTTTCAATGCGATGCCAATAGCGACGCGGAAATTGCCCAACTGGCGGCGCAGTTGCAGGATCGTTACCAGCGCATTGATGTTCTGGTCCATTCCATCGCCAACGCTCCCACCGAAGAATTAAGAGGCGATTTTCTCAACACTTCGCGGGAAGGGTTTCGCATTGCACAGGACACCAGCGTCTATTCGCTGATCGCGCTTTCGCGGGCCGTGGCGCCGCTGATGACCAACGGTGGCAGTATTATGACCATGACCTATTTTGGCGCCGAAAAAGTCATGCCTTCTTATAACGTGATGGGCGTAGCCAAGGCGGCGCTCGAAGCCACCGTGCGCTACCTGGCTTATAGCCTGGGACCGCGCCAGATACGCGTGAATGCCATCTCCGCCGGGCCGATCAAGACCCTGGCCTCCCGCGCCGTGAGCGGATTCGGCGATATGCTCAAGGCCCAATCAGAGCGCGCGCCCTTGAAGCGGAACGTAGATCCCAAAGAGGTGGGCAACACAGCGCTTTTCCTGGCCTCTGATCTCAGCACCGGCATTACCGGGGAGACCATCTACGTGGATTGCGGATACAACATTATGGGGTTCTGACCAACCTCCCTGCATTTGCAGCTAGAGTGCTGACTGCTAATTGCTAAATCTAATTGGGATCAGACCGCTAACAGAAAGACTACACTCATTATGAAAATGCTTTAATTTTCACTCACTCCAAGGCTCAGCAATTTGCCATTGAGTGGGAGGAGAATTTTGGCATCGCATAACCTCGCGATCGTGCTGTCAACTTCTTGAACTGCAATCTCTCTTCCCCAGCGCCGGGAGAGCTGCGCCAACAGTGCAGGGTGGGTTTGGGCGAAGTCACACAGGCGGTAGACCTCAGTCTCCAATTCTCCGGCTGTCCAGCTTTGCTGGAGCGCGCAGGGGCGTGTATCAAAGATCTGCAGTCGAGTGCCGTCGTCGTGGACGTTGAGAACCGGCTTCGTCGCACACCAGCGATCATTCCATTCGACCACCATTTCCTGGAGTTTTTGCTGGCCAGCCCCGGCGTGCACTCCGCGATGGATGTGGCCTGGCTCGCGGTCTTCAAATGAGTAAGCCAGCCGCATCAACGATTCCCTGGGTAGAGCATAGACATAGTTGTAGGCGCGACTGGGATGAAGGGCCAGTCCGAAATCTCCGGGGCGCATGTGATAAGGGCTGAAGCGGTCATAGCGGACGCGATTCACACCTGAGGGTGGCTGGAGATGAAAGATGGCGGGCAGCCATTCAGCCATGTCTGCATACCAGAGGTCGGACTCTCCGGGAAGTCCGCATAGGATGTTCCAGGAGACGTGGATGCCGAATTCGCGTGACCATTTCAAGAGTTGGAGGTTGATGAGCGCAGAGTTGCCTTTGCCGATGAGCCGGAGCGCGTTGTCGTCAAGACTTTCAATGCCGGGCTGGATCCAGCGCACGCCGGCGTCGGCCAATAAGCGGACCTGCTCGCGTTTGAGATTCGCTTTGGTCTCATAAAAAAGCGAATACTTGCTGCTGGCCGCAGCCAAAGCCGGCAAGACAGTTTTGAAATAGGACATGTCAAGAATGTTGTCCACCAATTGAAAACTGCGCATGCCATAGCGGTGTGAGAGTGCGGCCAGTTCGTCCAGGACGCGCTGCGGCGACTTGGAACGGAACTTCATGCTCGTGCCGTTCAATCCACAGAAGGTGCAATGGGATTTTTCTCCCCACCAGCAGCCGCGCGATGTTTCGGCCAACAGTCCAGGTGAAATCAGGTGCGCGAGCGGCGAAGCATGCAGCGTCTCAAAATAGTCCTCATAGTC
>DATDGH010000186.1:0-5999 GCA_036522215.1 Candidatus Angelobacter sp.
CCTTCCTTTCAAAGTGGCAAGGTACTCCGTGGTCTCAGGCACCAGTTGTGCCTGGACGGTTACAACTTTGACCGGAAACGCCGGCGGTTCTCCAGCGGCGGCCGCATTCGTGGCTTGGTGGCTGCAGCCGGAGATCAGAACAGCGACCGCGCAGCAAAAGAAGATGCGTAGACTAATCAAAGTGATGAAGTCCTCTTGAAATAGTATTGGACGGCCAAGCCGCGTGACAAGGAGCAGAAATCCCGGGGCAGCTCGCTTTTTTTACAATTCGCCCCGCGGGATTGATGGTTAAATCCGACATTCCCCGCCAGGGAAAAGGCCCATCTTCCGCCGCTTTACGGGATTCGGGATAAACTCAACGGCAACTGATTCCAACTCTTGTTCGCCGGTTACCGAAGTACCATTGCGCTCATCGCGATAAACCAAAACACTCAACAATGCATATCGATCTTCCCTTCACGGAAGCCCATAAAAAAGTGTCAATGCTGAAGTGCTGTGGTGGCAGGCAGGAGAGATTATGAACCGCTGGAAATGGTTACTGATTGCCGCAGTTCCCTTGATTGTTCTGATTATCGCCTTTGAGGTAGGGAAACCATTCCTGGTGAATTCCCTGGCGCAAGATGGAAAAGTACAGCTATTGCAAATGGTGGTGAAGCTGGGCGGTGATGTGAACCAGAGTTCTGGCGGGTCGTATCCTCTGATTCGAGCGATCAAGGCGCGTCAGGGAGCAATGGTCAGCTATTTGCTGGCGCAAAAGCCTGACGTGAATGTGGTGGATGAGATGTGGGCCACGCCGCTCATTCGGGCGGTCCAGGTAAACGATGCCCAGCTTGTCAAAGAGTTGATCGCGGCGGGGGCGGACATCAACAAAGCAGACCAGGGAGGTATCAGCGCGCTGGGTTACGCCCTGCGAACGGGCCGGTATGAACCGGTGGAGATACTGGTGCGCGCGGGAGCTGACGTGAACACCGCCGATGGCAGAGGCGAGACGCCGCTGATAGCGGCGGCACACGTGGGCAACATGGATGTGATCAAGTTGCTGCTGCAAAAGGGCGCGGACTTTATGGCACGGGACAAGGGTGGTCACGTGGCCTACGAATACCTGCCGAATCCCCGTGACCCGGAGCTAATCATGCTGCTCAGGCGGGTGTATTTTGTCCCCATCGGCGAGGCGCCGATGGAGGAGATCAACGCGCTGGCGGGACACTATCGGGAGAAATTTGGCATGGATATTAAGCTGTTGCCATCCATGAAGCTTGGCGGCACTGACTACGACCCGGAGCGCGACCAGGTGATTGCAGAGAACCTTTTACAATCCATGGCGCGAAACTACCCTGAATATGCGAATAACTGGGCGGCGGTAGTGATAGGAATCACGGGTCAGGATATGTATCCGCTGGCAGAGCCCTCTTGGACATTCTGCTTTGGATGGAGGGGTTCAGACCAACACAGCGGGGTGATCTCCACCAGGCGACTGGCCCTTCATTTTTCAGATGAGATACCAGAGGAGGCGTCGCTGACCCAAAGGCTGCGCAAGGCCGTGACCAAGGACATCGGTTTGCTTTATTTCTGGAAGCCCTCAAGCCACAACCCTAAGAGCGTGTTGTACGACGGTATAGGCGGTGTCCAGGACTTGGACGTGGCTACTGAGAATTTCTGAGTTCATCGCTCAGAACCCACCTCCTGCAAGATTCCCCGGAGAGCGAACACCTGCCTAACCGGTTACCAACGTACCATTGCGGTTGTAGTACCTGCGGATAGAATTTGTGCAGGTGGGTACAAACGTATGGAGAAGGCTATGACAAAGATTCTCGCGCATGTTTACGGGGTGAAGTGGCGCCTGATGGCTGCTATTGGCCTGGGCCTGATGTGGGTGCTGGGACTTTTGTCGCCGGCCAGGGCGGTGGCTCAGAATCTGAATGCCTACGTTACTAACTTCGCTGGCAACACCGTTTCGGTCATCAATACCAACAATCACCGTGTGGTGGCCACGATTGCCGGATTCAACGGCCCCGATGGTGTGGCCATGACGCCGAACGGAAGAAAAGTGTACGTAGCTAATGGCGGGCCGACACCGGGCACGGTGTCAGTCATCAGGACAGGGCGCAACAGAGTCCGGAGAAGAATTACGGTAGGGAATAACCCGACTGGAGTGGCGGTGAGTCCTAACGGCAGGCGGGTCTATGTAACCAACCAGAATGACGGTACGCTGTCTGTGATCGATGCAACCAGAGATAGGGTAATCGCCACGATTCTATTAGGAGGCGCTCCATTGGGCATGGCTGTAACGCCGGACAGTCAGCACGTGTATATCGCCGTTTATCCGAGCATGGTGGCCGTGCTGACCACGGCTACTAATAAGGTGACTGCTACCATTGTTGATCCGTCTCTGTCCGGCCCGGCGCTGGTGGCCATGAGTCCCGATGGCAAGACCGTGTATGTCTCCGATATGATCAGCAATAAGATCACGGTCATCTCAACTGCCACCAACCTTGCAACCGGCAGTATTCCAGTGGGACAGATTCCCCTGGGGTTGGCGCTGACGGCCGACGGCAAGAAACTCTATGCCGCCAATGGCGCCGACAGCACCGTTTCAGTGATTGATACCACCACCCAAAAGGTCATCAAGACACTCTCCGGCTTCAACGGGCCTGAAGGAGTGGTGCTGGCCCCGGACGGGAACAACATATGGGTGGCCAATACCGTCAGCAACACTGTTTCTGTGATTTCCGTTGCTTCCGATACAGTTACCGCCAATGTAGCGGTTGGGCAAATGCCCGTCATTCTGGGCCTGCTGACACCCGCCGCCTGCACTGCGCTGAATGGCGGCATACCCTGCCCATGAAACGCGGGATATTCAGGTAAGCTTCCAGCAAACACCTTTTCACTCTGGAGGGCCCCTGAGGGCCTTCCTTTCCCTTAAAGCATTTTTATAGTAGGTGTAGACCGACCTCTTTCAACCATGCCAACGATGCAGCAACCCTTCAGCCTACGAAGTTTGCGGGCTGAATGCTCTCCACTGACTGCTCGCTAAGCCATTTAGAATCAGTAAGCGCTCACCACCTGTTAAGTTTTGGTTTTTCTTCCGATCCTGCGCGATCACCCGATCACCGGGGTCCCCAGCGCACGCCGGTTTTGCGTGTGATGGGGTGGGGTCACGGCGATCACCCGATTGCCAACACGACCAAAATGCGGGAAAGCAGTTAGTGCTTTTATGAACTACGCCCTCGGCGTAGCGACCCGGCTGATTGCTAAATCTAATTGGGATCAGGCCGCTAACAGAAAGACTACACTCACTATGAAAATGCTTTAATGATTCGCCCGCGGTGGCGGCAGTAGCTGGGAGGAACTTCTTGGCTTGAAAACCGGGCTCAAAACCACCAAAACATCATGGGCTGAATCTTCAGGTTCTGCAGTCACACTGGCAGGCGCAGTGACTACCTTAAAAGTTAGAGCATTCAGGAATTCAGGCAACACCACCTCGAAGCGCAGCGGGCCGGCTGTCCTCTGGCGCAGAATGAATTCACCAAACGCATTGCTGTAAACCAGTTGATCGCCAATGCGAAGCGCCGCGCCTTCAATGGGAGCGCCACTTACATCCCGAACGTGTCCGCGCACAACGTACTTGGGAAAATTGAAAGTCTCGTTGCCGGCGCCGCGCTGGAAGTTGTGGACCAGCAAAGTGCTTGCTCCGGCGCTATAGCGTAGCCGGCCGTCGGAGGAGCGGAAAGTATCGCCGTTGACCTGTACATTGCCCCATAGCTTGAGCTTCAAACTTACAGTAAGACTGTGGGTAAAGGGATTGTTGGGCAGGAACGGCAGATACATATCCTGGTAGTCCACATTTACAGCAAAGCGGTTGGCGGTGTAGCTCCCGCCAAAAAGAATATCCGTATTTCCTTGCGAGTGGCTCACCACTTGCAACAGGCTTAGTTTTTGCGTGATTTTTTCGCGCACTGTTCCCGCAAGGTTGCTTGAAGCAGGTCCGGAGAGGGTGCGGAAATAGTTCACCCCGCCTTCGATATTCCTGGTGATGGGACGATAGATGGAGAAATCCTCACCCAGGTTGTGAAAAGTATGGGAATGGGATTGGAACAAGCCCGCGCCCAGATGAAACTTGGCGATATTGTAGTCGGCTTGAAACTGTTCGACGGTCGCCCGCAGGAAAGGAGCGTTGAAATCCACCTGTGGCTGTAACAAATTCTGGTGTGCGGCAATCACCGTCAGGTTCGAGACCGGTTTTATGGTTACCAGAAGGTTTTCGCGGTCGGGCTCCGCCGCAAAAACAGAAGGCGTGGTGATGCGGCGAAACTGGTTGCCGGCAACGATATAACCTGCTTTCACATCCAGCCAATCGCGATTGAGATCGAAAGTGGTGGCCAGATAAGGCTTGTTGCCTCCGATCCCTGCCGAGATCCCGGTATCCAGCCATTTGTGAGGACGCCAATCCAGGGCCTCAATGGACGTCTGTTGATGAGAAAAAACGTTTCTCGAATAAAAGGTGAGCTTGTCAGAAAGTGGAATATCGAAGAAGAACATTCCCACAGGCACCTGCGCCGTGGCCGCCTGAAAGAATTGGGAACCAATCGCCAGCGCAGCCTCTCCCCCAAACAGGAAGAACTTTTTTCCACTTACTTGTCCTGAAACGGAACCTCCCCGGGCAACAAAGTACTGCCGGGCGCCGAAGATATCTGTAGGCAAGCCAATGACTGAAGTTTGGTCTCCAAGAGCGAACTTATATCTCTCCCAGCTCGTATTCAGATATGAGCCGAAGCGGAATACCCCATCGATATCGCCCGCGCCTACATAGCCCTGGTAGTTTTCTCCCTGAATTTGGATGGATCCGCCCTGGGAAGGCAGAATGTCAGAAGCACCAGCCTCGACTTTGATGACCTGTGCGGAGAGCGCAGCGGGGAACAAGATTCCCCAAACGCACAGCAGCCAGGCTACTATCGCCAAAAACAACGACGATTTGGCATGGGGGGACATGACAAAGATTCAAATTTTGCAAAACTTACGCCGGGGGATACTTTCAACGAAACTGACGAACTACCTCATGGACTGCTGCTTCCGACCGCGTGCTCCAGGTGGAAATGCTCAAGATGCAGCACCAGCTTGGCGGGTCCGTCATTTGCCTCCCAGGGAATCTCGACTTCGCGTTCGCGGTGAGGAAAAACCGGGAAACCATTCGATGTTGCCTTGCCTTTAGCGGAGGTAACATCGGCTTGCAGCACTCGCCCGAAGGCAGGCCCGGTGTTTTCGACCCTCACGACTACCTTTCTGTCCTGCGGACGGTATTCCGCAATTTTGACCACCAACTCATCTTTGCGAACGCCCTGTTTAGGAAGCAAATAAATCGTATGAGGCAGAAGGATATTGAGATGCAGACCTTCGCTTGTCCTTTCGGCGAAGCCACTAAAGGTGGCGTAGACGA
Organism: Candidatus Angelobacter sp.; assembly: GCA_036522215.1. Lineage (GTDB taxonomy): Bacteria > Acidobacteriota > Terriglobia > Terriglobales > Acidobacteriaceae > Angelobacter. Next base: position 5,435 of record DATDGH010000186.1, read on the forward strand.
CGAACCAGGAAGGCAGGGCATCGGCCCAGGCTTGATAAAAGACGTAGTAGTTTTGCTTAGGTGGAATCTTAAAACTTGACTCTGAAAACTTTACATGGATGGCGCTGTCCAATGGACGATAGGAAAGCTCACCGGTATCGGAGACAGTAAAGCTTCTCGACTCCAGAACCACGTTCAGGGTTTGCAGACTGTCGTTGACGTACTCGATGCGCCCGCTGGCTTTCTTGCCCGGCCCTTTCACCACGTTCTCATCCACCACCGGCCTGACCGTCTGGGCAGTCAGTGGAACCGTTGCCAGGCCCAGCAGACAAAGACACAAGGCCCGGAGAGAATATCTCCAGGCCTGCTGTCTAGATCGCAAAGGATGGCGCATAGGGTTCTTTGCCTTTTACGGCGTCGCCTGAGCTTCTACGTTGATGGTTCCGGTGTAGAGACCGGCTGACAACTGAGCGTTAAACGTCGTATCAATCTGGAAGAAGAGTGTATCGGTCCGGCTGCCGGCTCGTGCGCCTGCGCCCAGAGCAATGGTCGCGCCCTCCTGCAATCCCGCGACGCCGAAAGGTCC
>DATDGH010000187.1:0-7527 GCA_036522215.1 Candidatus Angelobacter sp.
CACACCACTTCTAATTTCGATTAGCGTTTTCATTTTTCAATTGAATCATTTAAGCGCTCTCAACCATGGCACAAGAATTGCTTCTAACTTGCAAGGATTTTTGTGTCTAAACTTACTCAATTACTAAATTTTTGACTAGAACTGGACTGCGTGCCAACGTAATCATGTGAATAATGATCAAAATGCCCAGCGGAGGCAAAAATGAACCTCTTTGTCCAGAATGTGCGCTATGGCTGGCGCATGCTGCGCAAGAATCCGGGATTCACGCTCATCGCCCTGGTGACGTTGGCGCTGGGAATCGGCGCCAATACAGCATTGTTCAGCGTAATTGATGCTGTATTGCTGAGGCCCTTGCCGTTTCGCGATCCAAGCCGCCTGGTGGCGGTGGGTTCAGTAGATCCCAAAGATAGAACCATGGGAGGTGAAATATCCTACCCGGCTTTTCTCGACTGGAGATCGCAAAGCCACTCGTTCGAAGCCATGTCTGTGTGGGACACATCGAACTTTACTTACACTTATGGCTCGCAGGCGGAAAGCGTGCCTGGCTCGGTAGTTTCCGGCAATCTGTTTTCTCTGCTGGGAGTCACGCCCGTTCTGGGAAGAACTTTCACGCCAGAAGAAGATCAGCCTGGCAACCAGCAGTTGCCGGTGGTGCTGAGTTTTGAGTTCTGGCAAAGCCATTTCGGCGGCGACCGGAACATATTAGGTCGCGCACTCACTCTGGATGGCCAGAAGTACAACGTGGTGGGCGTGATGCCGGCGCGATTCCAATTTCCCGTTCAGAGCGAGCGCGTGGAACTGTGGACCACCATTGCCCGCGATCTGCAGGGAAAGCAGGCCCTGGCATCGCAGCGCGGGGTGGCCTATCTGTTTGTGCTGGCGCGATTGAAACCGGGCATCGAAGTGGCCCAGGCGCAATCCGACCTGGAACTGATTCAGGAGCGTGTGAACCGGGAACACCCGAATCATCGGCCCAAAGCAGTGGACATGCAATTGGAATCCGAGTCCATCACTGGCGCCATACGGCCGGCTTTACTGATCCTGCTGGGCGCTGTGGGATTTGTGCTGCTTATTGCCTGCGCTAACGTTGCCAATCTGCTGCTGGCGCGGGCAACCGCGTGGCAGAAGGAACTCGCCGTGCGCTCAGCGCTGGGAGCAAGCCGTTGGATGATCGTGCAGCAATTGCTTACGGAGAGCCTGCTGTTGGCGATGATGGGCGGAGTTCTGGGACTGCTGATAGCGCGCTGGGGCGTCGGAGCACTGGTGGGAGTGGCGCCGGAAGGAACTGCGCGCATGGGCGAGGTTGGCCTGGACTTTCGCGTTCTTGCGTTTACTTTCTTGATTGTGCTGATCACAGGCGTGCTCTTCGGGTTGGCGCCCGCATTTCAGGCTTTCCGCTCAGACCTGGCTCACCCGATGGCCGAGAGTGGACGAGGCACAAGCTCAAGCCTCTCTGGTGGGCGCTTGCGCGCCGCGCTCGTGGTCTCTCAACTGACCATTGCCTTTGTACTCCTGACCGGAGCGGGATTGTTGCTGCGCAGTTTCGATCGTCTGCGCCATGTGGATCCGGGATTCCGTTCTGACCACCTGCTCACGTTTCTGCTGGAGGTTCCTTCTGAGCGTCATCCCAGACCGCAGCGAGCAATGTTTGTGCGCCAGTTTCTGGATTCCACCAGGAACCTCCCGGGAGTAAAAGCTGCCAGCGCAATTTTTGGACTGCCTCTAAACACGGACGCCAGCGTTAATACGACTCTGGAGATTGAAGGCCGGCCGGTTCCCAGGGGACAGGAGCCGCGTATAGCTTTCCGGCTGATTGAATCAAGATATTTTCAAACCATGGGCATCCGCTTGCTGCAAGGCCGCAGCTTCACTCCGGAGGATGAGCAAGGCGAGCGGCCATTGGCGATTGTGAACCAGACCTTGGCACAAAAGTTATTCCCAGGTGAAGACCCGGTTGGACGCCACATCAAAGGCAATATCTCTTTTGGCGAAAATGGCGAGGTAATGCGGGAGATCGTGGGCGTAGTGGGCGACGTCAAGTCCAACAGCATCGGCGGAGAGGCAGACCTTGAGGTCTACGCTCCGCAGACTCCCATCGATTTCATTGGCGAGATGACAATCGTAGTGCGGACGTCAACCGATCCGGCTGCGTTTGTACCTACAATGCGCGCGCTGGTCACGTCCATCGACAAAGAAACTCCGTTGCGCGACGTCAAGACCATGGATGAATACGTAAGCGCGTCCATTGCGACGCCTCGATTTGAAGCCGTTTTGTTGGGCATCTTTGCCGGACTCGCCTTTGTGCTCACGGCCATCGGACTTTACGGAGTGATCTCGTATTCAGTGGCGCAGCGAACCCGGGAGATGGGTATCCGCGTAGCCCTTGGCGCACAACGCGCGAACATCCTCAACATGGTCGTGCGCCAGGGAGCGCTTCTGGCCGCGATCGGGGTTGGAGCGGGATTGACCGCATCGCTATTCGCCACGCGATTGGTAAGAAGCCAACTCTACGGAATCGGCGTGACTGATCCCGTGACATTCTTGGTAGTACCTGTGCTGCTCCTCGCAGTAGCCCTGCTAGCCAGCTACGTTCCCGCAAGACGGGCGACAAAGGTTGATCCGATTGTGGTTTTGCGCGACGAGTGAAAAGCAGCAATTGGCTATTGGCAGTCAGCAATTAGCTCAAGCAAAACCAAAGCTGTCTTTCACAAGCTACAAACGTCTCTGCTTGGGTTTTCAAATCGCCATCACAAATCAAAAATCACAAGTCCCCTGTACCCTGTGACCTGTTCCCTGTAACCTAGAGTTATGTGTCGAAACATCAAGATGCTCTTTAACTTCGATCCGCCGGTTACCGACGAAGAGGTCCGCGCAGCATCGTTGCAGTTTGTAAGGAAGATCAGCGGTTTTAACAAGCCATCTAAAGCCAACGAAGCAGCTTTTATGACGGCCATCGATGAAGTGGCTGCCGCTTCCACCCGCCTTCTCCGCTCTCTTGAAACTAGCGCGCCGCCCCGCAACCGCGAAGAAGAAGCAGCAAAGGCCAAAGCACGCGCAGTCGAGCGATTCGGGGCCTGAAGATCAGTGCGGCGGCGTGATTCCCATCAAATGCCGAATCAGAAAGTCCACGGACCTGCGCAGAATATGATGCGGGAACCAACCTGAAACATGGTTGGAGCCGGGCATATAAACGAGATCGAAGTCCTTGTCCTCTTTTTGCAGCGCATCCACGAACTGAAGCACGGTGGCGGGCAGCACATTCTCATCCAGCTCGCCCATGATGATCATCAAATCCCCTTTGAGCCGGGAGGCCTGGGCGATGGTATCGAGAGCTTTCCAGTTCTGTGGCACCTCGTTGGGCGCCGGACGCCACTGGCTTCCATCGCTGTAAACCGGCGGGCCCTGGTAAGCATACCAATCCATGTCAGGCGGTTGGCCATGCATGATGATGCCGGGCACGTTAGCCACCGCAACTTTGAAAAAATCCGGGAACTCAAGCAGCGCGCGGATAGCGCTCCAACCGCCTTGCGAGGTACCTGAGATTCCCACGCGATTAACATCAATGTAAGGAAAATGTTGGCTCAACTGCTTGATGGCAGCCACGTGGTCATCCAGGCCGCTGATGTTCAGCTTGCCATAATTGGCGTAAGAAAAATCACGGGAGCGGTAGGCCGTACCGCGAGCGTCCACGCTGATCACTGCAAAGCCAAGCTCGTTAAGAATCGCAGGTGTGGGTGCGGCTGTTCCTAAGATGGCCGTGGGAAAGTTGCGGGGAACCACTGCCACCTGTGGGCTGGCATAGTTAAGGTCCACAACCGGATAGCGCCTGCCGGGGACAACCTGGCTGGGTTTGTAAAACAGGCACCAGAGATCAGTCTTGCCATCCGCTGCCGTGGCCACGAACTCTTCCGGCGGATGATAGCCGGCAGCAACGAGTTCGCTGACGTCAGCTTTCTCAAAGGTAGCGATGAGACGGGCCTCGTCGGTAGTGCGGATAACGGTTTGAGTCGGCTGATCAGGCGTAGAGAAGTTGTACACCGCGTACTTGCCGCTGGGAGAGATGGCCTCATAGCCCTGGCTCAGGTCGAAGCTGAAAAAACCTTCCGGGTTGATCAGCATGTGGTCGGCGTGCTCGGGTGACAAGAGCTTGAAGTCTGTGCCATCAAAATTTAAGCGATAGAGATAGCGATAATAAGGATTGCCAATCTCTTTGCCAACGCCGGTCAGGTAAATCTGGCGCCGCTTTTCATCCACCTTGATAATGTCGCGAACCAGCCAGTTGCCGCCTGTGATCTGGTTCCTGAGCTTTCCCGTCTGGCCGTCATATAAATAAAGGTGGCCCCATCCGTCGCGCTGCGAAAACCAGATTACGTCAGCGCCGTTGCTGCTCACCCAAACGTTGACCGCATCGAGAGCCGAGGAGCTCAGCATCATCCGCGGCTGCATATGCTCCTCAACTACGGTGCGCACCGCTCCGGTAGCAATTTCCACATCGAAAAGATAGGCTGCCGCCACGTTTGCGCCGTAAGCTGCGGCATAAAGATGACGGCCATTGGAACTCCACCATTTCTTGCAGATGGCCAGCGTGTCAGATTCAGGAAACAGCAGTTTTTCATACGGAAGGTTGATGCGCCGAGCAGCGCCACTGGGAATATCGAAGGCGTACCACTCGACGATAGATGGTTTTTCGCCGACCAGCGGAAGACGCACGCTGTAGACCTTTGGCCGGAAACTTCCGTTCTCCGGCGCGCTGTCCAGGAATGGGTAATCCGCAACGTGGCGCTCATCCACGCGAGGCACCATCACCGTTCGCGAGTCAGGAGACCAATACGATGCCATGGGAGGCAGATGATGGCCCGCCTCCACAGCTTTCTGCCGCTGGATCTCTGCGGACTCCCATTCGCTGGTGTAGATTCCGTAGCCAAAGTGAGGTTGGCCATCGCCAGTAATCTGGCGGTCGTGATTGGTCGCGATCTCACGCAGCCAGAGATTATTGTCGCGAACGAAGATGCCCCAGTGATTGTCGGGTGATCTGAGCACGCCCTCATTGGGATCGTGGGTTTCGGGTGGCACGCGGTTGAAGAGGGTGATCTCAAATGGAGCCGGAGGTTTTGCGGCGGATGCGACACAGGCTAAAGAATCCAGCTTGCACTCATAGTCTTTGGTCCCGACTTTGTCCGCTACTGTGATATCGATTGCGCTCAAGTCCGCACTGAATTCAAAACGGTCAAACGGTAATTTGTCGGCGCTCACTTGACTCCCGGTTAGCCTGGAAAAAGTTTGGGCCAATTTTTCATGATCAAAGGCGGGACGGGCATGCCCCGTGGCCGCATCAACCCGGACAAACTGGTATCCCTGCGCAGTTTCACGTTTGTACCAGAACTCATCGCGTGATCCGATCCAGTGCGGAACCACCAACCCATTTTTCAGCTTGGGCAGGAGAATGCCGCTGCGCATCTGAATGGCGTGGTCATAAGTTTCTCTGGTGAGTTGCGCGGGCGTGCTGGTTTGGGCTTGGGCGTGCAATGGTATTGCAAACCCAATCGCCGCAAGGATCAGAAGAACAATCGGAGTCCTGGTTGCATTCGGCTGCATTGTGGTTTGTCCTAAGTGAAGTTGTTCAATCGGAGCGCAATTATAAGCGCGGGCGGCGGATGCATTCGGAACCTAAGACCTCGACGCAGAGGAAAAGAGGCAGCAGGGAGCAATTGAAGAAATTCGTCTTTTCACACCACAAAATACTTCGCCTGCGGATGATGCACAACAATCGCCGACGTGGATTGCTCCGGGTCCATGTGGAAGCCGGTCGTCAGATGGACGCCGATGTTTTCTTCCGGCTTGAGGACGGCAAAAAGTTTGGTCTGGTCTTCCAGATTAGGACAGGCGGGATAACCGATCGAGTAGCGCGAACCGCGATATTTCTGGTGGAAGAGATCACTGATGCGCGGAGCATCCTCACCGGCGATACTCAACTCTTCCCGGATGTTTTTGTGGAGAAGTTCTGCCAGGGCCTCCGCAGTCTCCACGCTCAAGCCATGCAGGTAAAGATATTTTGTAAACTCACCGGCATCAAAAAGCTTTTTGGTGACCTCTGACGCGCGGCTGCCAATGGTTACCACCGACAATCCGATCACATCAAATTTGCCGGAATCTTTAGGCAGGAAGAAGTCGGCAATGGAAAGCTTGCGCCCTTCCCTCTGTCGGGGGAAGGTAAAGCGCTGGATTTCTTTGGACGACTGCGGCGAATCATAAAGAACAACGTCATTGCCTTCGCTCTGGCAGGCAAAATAGCCGTACACCACCTTGGGCTCAAACCATCCACTGGCAGCGACCTCTTTTTGCAGATCCAGCAGCACCGGCAGATACTTTTCTTCCACCAGGCGCTGGTAGTCGCTCTGGGCTGCGGTCTTGAGCTGCCACTGGTTCTTGAACAATGCCGTATGGTTGATGTACTGAAACAGCTCGTTCAAATCGTAGTCCTTGCGCACCCGCAATCCATAAAACGGCGGCGCCGGAATATCAGGCGCAGGCTGGACCACCGCAGAACGCTCGGTACTCGGTGAGGCTTCGCCACCGGCAGAAACCACGGCCTTGGGAAAGACTTTGACCGTGCGGCCTTCAGCCAACCTCGACGTGCGGGCGCCGTTGGTGGAAGTGAGATCGTCCATCAGGTGCAGGCCAGCGAATGCATCGTCAGCGTAAAAAACTGAGTTGGAATATTCGCGGCGCAAATCATCTTCCACGTACTTGCGCGTCAAAGCTGCTCCACCGCAGATCACAGGAAACTCCAGCTTCTGTGCCTGAAGGTCCTGGATCACATACTTCATCTCCAGCGTGGATTTCACCAGCAACCCGCTCAGGCCAATGGCGTCCGCCTTGTACTCAGTAGCCGCGGCGATGATTGAGTCAGACGGCTGCTTGATCCCCAGGTTCACGACCTTATAGCCGTTGTTGGAGAGAATGATGTCAACCAGGTTTTTGCCGATGTCGTGAACGTCGCCCTTTACTGTAGCCAGGACAATCGTTCCCTTCTGCGAGCCTCCGGCTTTTTCCATCTTCGGCTCCAGGTAGGCGACGGCCTGCTTCATCACTCCGGCTGAATCCAGCACAGAAGGCAACTGCATCTTGCGCGCTCCGAAGAGTTCGCCCACCGTCTTCATTCCGTCCAGCAGGACCGTGTTGATGATGTCCAGCGGAGAGTAACGGGCCAGCGCATCATCCAGAATCTGTTCCAAAACCTGCCGGCTTGCGCCCTCACCCAGCGCCTTCTCACCATTGACAATGCAGCGCTTGAGCTTGTCTTCCACCGTGAGGGATTCCACGGGCGCAGCCTCAGCCTGGGGCTGTTTGTCCAACCCGCTGAAGTGGGCCATGTATTTCTGCAGCGGATCGCCATCGGTTTTATCGAAGTAAATCAGCTTGCGCGCCAGCTCAACCTCAACTTCAGGTATTTTGTATAACGGATAGATTTTGGCGTAGTTCACAATCGCCATATCCAGGCCGTAGTCCACTGCTTCTTTCATGAAG